>JBJEJE010000038.1:0-3864 GCA_051877755.1 Lachnospiraceae bacterium
GCATCGTACATAAAATACAGAAAGGAACAGAAGATGGAGATACAGCAATTAGCGAAAGAAATCATAGCAGGACGAAGGCTTACAAGAGATGAGGATCTGTCTTTCTTTGAAGAAGCAGATTTGGAAGAATTGGCTATTGGTGCCAATGTAATCCGGGAAGCACTTTGTAATAACCATGTGGATTTGTGTACGATTATCAATGGCAGGGGAGGACGCTGCAGCGAGAATTGCAAATTCTGTGCACAATCCGCACATAACCATACCGGCTGTGAGGAGCATGGCATGTTGGAGCCGGAGGTGGTTTTAGAGGATTGTAAGAAACGGGAGGCTGCCGGAGTACATGCCTATTCCATTGTAACAGCGGGACGAACTGTGGAAGGTAAGGAACTGGACACACTGGTTGATACCTATGCACTGCTTCATAAAGAGTGTAACATCCGGTTATGTGCATCTCACGGACTGATCAGTGAAGAAGCATTTACAAGACTGAAAGCGGCAGGTGTGGAAATGTATCATGCAAACATTGAGACATCGAAACGTAATTTCCCAAATATCTGCACCACACACACCTATGAAGATAAGATTCGGGAGATTAAGCTGGCAAAGGCGGCAGGAATGACGGTCTGCTCCGGAGGAATCATCGGTATGGGTGAGACATGGCAGGATAGAGTGGACATGGCGGTTTCGTTGGCAGAATTAGAGATTGAATCCATTCCAATCAATGCCTTGATTCCAGTAAAGGGAACACCGCTTGGAGATTTGACCCCGCTAACGGAGGATGAGATTATCCGTACAGTGGCAATGTTCCGGTACATCAATCCGACGGCATATATCCGTATGGCAGCGGGACGGAACTATTTTAAGGACGGAGGCAGACGGTTGTTTCAATCTGGGGTCAATGCAACCATTACCGGCGATATGTTGACGACCGTTGGCAATAATACAAAACAGGACATGGAAATGTTACAGGATATGGGATTTGATTTGGAGGTACAAAGATGAGTAAGGCAAAAGAAGTAAATATGACAAATGAAACTACGGAAGTGAATACTTCCGGCAAACAGAAGATTGCAACGAAAACCATTGCATTAATCGCAGTAATGACGGCAGTTACCTGTGTATTGGCACCGTTATCCATTCCAATTGGTCCTGTGCCGATTTCCCTGACGAATCTTGCAGTTTATTTTGCACTCTATATTCTGGGAATGAAGAAAGGTACCCTTAGTTATATTGTTTATCTGGCAATTGGTCTGGTGGGTGTACCGGTATTTTCCGGTTTTACAGGAGGACCTGCTAAACTGATTGGTCCGACAGGCGGTTATCTGATTGGATTTATTCCTATGGCAGTCATTGCGGGAATTCTCATTGATAAGTTTCATGGCAAGTTTGTGCAAAGTATGATTGGCATGGTGGTGGGAACCATTGTTTGTTATGCTTTGGGAACAGTATGGCTGGCTTATCAGGCACAAATGGATTTTATGGCAGCTTTATGGGCAGGTGTGATTCCATTTATTCCTGGAGATTTGATTAAGATGGTTCTGGCAGCATTTTTCGGGCCACAGATTCGGAAGGCTTTGAAGATGGCAGGATTAGAGGCATAATAGAATGATATGATTTGACCCGGATTTGAATCAGAGGGAACAATTGCAATAAGTGATAAATTTAGTAAGGTAAAAAATACACAAATTTACGAAAATGTTACCAGAGTTAGCTGCGTAAATGTAAATTTGTGTATTTTTATGTTCTCTATTTTGAATGTGAAAATCTTTATATTGCGGAACAGAAGTAAATTGAGTATATTAAAGAGGTAGCGGTTTGTATACGAATCAGGAAAATTTTGATGTTTTGCAAAGAGAATTCTTAGAAAATAAATAAAAGCAATTATAAGAAGAGAGATGATATACCATGAACCAGATTTTATTATTAGAGGATGAAGAAAATCTTAACCGGGGAATCAGCCTGAAACTGGAAAAGGAAGGATATCAGGTATTTTCTGCATCTGGTGTGGAGCGGGGAATCCAGATATTCAAAGAACAGTCTGTTGATTTGATTATCTGTGATATTACCTTAGAGGATGGAAATGGACTTGATTTCTGCCGGAAAATCCGGGAAATGAGTCAGGTGCATTTTATTTTTTTAACTGCACTTGACCAGGAAATGGATGTGGTAATGGGATATGAGGCAGGCGCGGATGACTACATAGTAAAGCCATTTAGTCTTGCGATTCTGATATCAAAAGTGAATGCAATTTTCAAGCGTTTATCAGGAGAGGGAGAGGAAAAGCTTGTATCCGGGGATGTGATTTTTTCCAAAAAGGAAATGAAGGTTTTTGTGAGAGGAGAAGAAACTTCGCTGACAAAGAATGAGCTACGGCTTTTGCTTATTCTGATGGAACACCCAAAGCAGATTCTTTCCAAAAACCAGCTGTTAGAGCAGATGTTTGATTTAAACGGAGAATTTGTAGATGAGAATACCATTGCGGTGAATATCAGACGGTTACGGGAAAAGATAGAAGAGGATCCCTCTTCGCCGGTATACATCAAAAATATAAGGGGAATCGGGTATGTCTGGAATGTATGACACAAAAAGAAAGATACTTTACCTGCTGGTGCTGTTAATCGTGCCGGTTTTGTTTTGGTGTATTCAGATGGTGGTATATCACGGAGAGAAAAAAGAGAATCTGCAGGCGGTTTATCAGCTTGTGGGGGAAATGGAGGAAGGACTTTCAGCGAAAGAGGCTTCCTCTAATCTGTTAAAGGGACAGATGAATCCGGAGGCAGTAAAAGAGGGACTTTCTATTTTGATGGAATATGGATACGGCAGGGATTATGAAACCATTTTTGATAAGAGGGAAGCGGAATATGCGGTAAGGATGTTTCTTTTCAGTATGCTGCTGTATCTATGTCTGATTGTGCTTTTTTTTGTGCTGCAAAAACGCATGGATGAGAAAAGACAGAAGGAACTGGCATATCTGCAAAGGATATTCGAAGAATTTTACAATGGAAATTATGAATTTCTGGCTGATGATTACGGGGAGAAAAAGGAAAGTGCACTTGTCATGCAGATGGAATCCCTGGGGCAGAAACTGAAACTGAATGAAGAACGCCTGGAACAGGAAAAGGAAGAGACAAAGGCACTGGTGACAGATTTGTCCCATCAGTTAAAGACACCGGTGGCATCCATTCAGATGAGTTTTCAATTACTGGAGGATGAGAATCTGAATGCAGAGGAACGCAAGGAATTTCTTGTGCGGTTAGGGGAGCAGATTCATCATTTAGAAGGACTGCTGGATGCATTAGTTAACATTTCACGGATGGAATCCGGTATGATTCATATACAGAAAGAGGAAACGGGCATTTTCCAGACTGTGGTACAGGCGGTAAATGAGGTCTATGTGAAGGCAGAGAATAAGGGAATCGGGATAGAGATGAAGGATGTTACAAAAGATATGGAAGCATTGAAACTGCCCCATGACCCGAAGTGGACGAAGGAAGCCATCACCAATGTGCTGGATAATGCTGTTAAATACAGCCCTGCCGGCTCTAGCATTCAGATTAAACTGGAAAAGCAGGTTCATTTTCTGCGGATTCTGATAAAGGATGAGGGAATCGGGGTAAAGAAGGAAGAGGCAAACCGGATTTTTCAGAGATTTTACCGGGGAAAAAATCCTGTCGTAAAACAGGCTGAGGGCTCCGGCGTAGGTCTCTACCTTACCAGGAAAATATTAGAGGAACAGGGCGGCAATATTACCGTTGTATTTCCCTATAGAGGGGAACAGCCGGAGGGAACAACCTTTGCGATTATGATGAGTCTGGTGTAAGAGATGTGTTTACTTTAGGGTGATTTGTGGTATATAATATAGAA
>JBJEJE010000039.1:0-19449 GCA_051877755.1 Lachnospiraceae bacterium
TTTTACGAAGATGGGAATTGGTTTAAAAGGCTTGAGAGAGAATTTTACAGTAAGAAGCAGGAACAGGAATGTTCCTGCTTTTGCTGTCATAAGTAAAAAATTGGTCAGGCATATGGAAAATGTATCCTGTTTGTGCTAGAATAATAGTCGGTTTATATGAATTATTCTGTAATATGTAAATATTTGTTTTTGAAGGATTAAGATATGAAACATAATAAAGAAGAAAAGGACAGCAAGCGGACTCTTCGTAAGGAGCAGCTTGCATGGGATAAATTGGATAATACTGCCAATCTGTTTCCGGTCATTGCCACCGAGGATATGACCAATGTATACCGGATATCGGTCACCCTGAGTGAAGAGATTGACCGGGTGCTGCTGCAGGAGGCACTTAATCGGATCCTGCCACAGTTTTCCGTGTTCCGTATGCGTCTTAGAATGGGTGTATTCTGGTATTATTTCGAGGAGAATACCAGACCGGCTCCCATTGTGAGAGAAGAGTATTCCCATCCGGGTGCCTATATTGATAAGAGCCGGAATAATCACTATATGTTCAGGGTAACGTATTATAAATGTCGGATTAATTTAGAGGTATTTCATGCACTGACAGATGGGGCAGGAGGAATTACCTTTTTGAAGGAGTTGGTATATCAGTATCTTCGTCTGAAATATCCGGATATTTTGAAGTCCGATAAGGATAAGATTTCCTCTGGTATCTTTCTGGATAAAGAGGACAGTTATGTAAAGAATTTTAAAAAGGGACATGCCAAGGTTTACAAATCAGAAAAGGCATTGACGTTACAGGGAGAAAAGCTTCCAAAGGGAGAAATGGGAGTGATACATGGCTATCTGCCGGTGGATCAGTTAAAAGCTGCCGGTAAGAAATATGGTGTGACCATTAATCAATATCTGGTGGGGGCATTTGTTTATGCAGTGTATCGGGAATGTTTAGGGGGGCAGCCTTCTAAAGTTCCAATCCGGTGCTGTGTACCGGTGAATTTAAGACCTTATTATGATTCCCATACCATGAAGAATTTTTTTGCCATGGTCTTTGCTACCTTCAAACCGGAAAAGGAAAGCTATAGTTTTCAGGAGGTGTTGGAAATTGTAGCAGCCGATTTGAAAGAGCAGATTACACCGGAGAATCTTAATAATATCATGTCCTATAATGTATCTAACGAGAAAAACTGGATTGTGCGGGCGGTGCCTTTAGTCATCAAGAATTTTGTGATGAAGCGGGTGTATGGTGCTTCTGCCAGGGCAACTTCGGCAACGGTAACGAATATTGGAAATATTGAATTAAAGGAACCATACAGACAGTATGTGGAGCATTTTTATGTGACACTATCCATGTCAAAGGGGCAGAATATGAAGGGTGGAATTTGTTCCTATAATGGAATATTAACATTTACCTTTAGCTCGGTACTGGAAGATTTATCCATTGAAAAGCGTTTCTTCCAGACTCTTGCAAAGGATGGCGTATCTGTTGCGGTGGAAAGCAATGGGGCATACTATGAATAAAAAGGAAAGGAATGCCATGAATAAGTGCAGAAATTGTAATATCGTAGTGTATGATGATACGGATGTCTGTCCGCTATGTCATAGTGTATTGGATGAAATGACGAAAGAGGAAACAGAAGAAATGGAACAGATCGTCGGAGACGGTGCTCCCTATCCGGATGTGAGAAAGCGGACAAAGCACCTTCATTTTGTGATGCGGCTGATTTTGTTTTTGTTTATTTTGGCAGAGATTGGTCTTGTTATCATTAATTATATTGCAACACCACATTTCTGGTGGTCAGGAATCAGCGGTGTGGCAATGATATACATTTATTTATCTATGGTATACTGGATCAATCATGATGCTGGATACGCAGCTAAAATCGGGCTGCAGCTTACGATTACCATGCTGCTTCTGCTTGGAATTGATTACTTTACAGGTATGACCGGCTGGTCTTTAAAATGGGCAATTCCCGGTGTCATTCTCTTTGGAGATGCCATTGTATTTTTCTTAATGATGTTAAACCGCCAGCATTGGTATAGTTATACTTTGTTACTTTTGCTGATTGCGATTTTCAGCATTGGTATTATCAGTTTGTATTTTACCGGAAAGATAACCAATGTGGTACTGCCGGTAACCTGTGTGGGTGTGACGGGAATCTACCTGCTTGGAACCATTATTTTTGGGGACAGGGAGCTTGCCCGCGAACTAAAGAGAAGATTTCATGTGTAGAGGATAGAATAAATGGAACCAAGAATTAGTATCCGGGGACGGACAGCAAGAAAAATGGTAAGAGTGGCAAATCATTTCCCACTGCTGGGCAATAAGGCACAGAATGGTGAACTGCGTGCAAAGCTTTCAGAACGGGAGAAAATGTGGGAATGTCCGGAACATCTGCAATTGGATGTTATCGAGATGGAACATTTCCGGATGGAACTGCTCCGAAAAAAGGAGATACTTAAGAATGAGCTGTCAGAAGCAGCGGAGGAAGAAAAAGAGAATACGATAGATGGAACAGAGAAAGAAATTACAGCGTTGGAAAGAGGAAGAGGCGTGATTTTGCAGCTTCATGGCGGTGGCTATTATGGAAAACTTCACAATACCTACCGGGATATGGCAGGGCTTTACAATGAGCTGAGTAATGGATTAGATGTGTTAAGCGTTGATTACCGGGTGGCACCGGAATATCCCTATCCGGCAGCGTTAGAGGATGCGTTGGCAGCTTACCGCTGGATCATAGATCAGGGGTATCCTTTGAAACGGGTATTTGTGGCAGGCGACTCTGCGGGAGGCGGTCTTGCCCTGGCATTATGTCTGTATCTGCGGGATCATGAACTTCCGCTCCCAAGAGGAATCATTACTATGTCTGCATGGACGGACCTTACCAAAAGTGGAGAATCTTATCAGGAAAACTTTGAGATTGACCCAATCTTTGGAGGAACACGGGACAGCCTCGTATACAAAGAAGGATACTATAAGGATGAGAATCCGGAAATACCATATATTTCTCCGGTAAATGGCGATTACCATGATTTTCCCCCTATGCTTTTACAGGTGGGAGAATATGAAATGTTGTTAAGTGATACCCTGACAGTGGCGGAAAAGGCAAGACAGGCCGGGGTGACAGTGAAAGAGCATGTATATCCGGGAATGTTCCATGTTTTTCAGATGGGACTTCTGTTGTATCCGGAGGCAAGACAGGCATGGGTAGAGGTTGGAAAGTTTATCCGTCATTTGTTAAAACAGGATATACCAATTGAAACCTGAATATAAAATGCAGCAGTATGTGCTGTAGACAGTAGGCAAATAATCAGAAGAATATGGATGGGAAAAGAAATGTTTAAGATTACACATTATTTAAAAGAATACAAAAAAGAAAGTATCATTGCACCATTATTTAAAATGCTGGAGGCGAGTTTTGAGCTGTTTGTGCCATTGGTTATGGCGGCGATTGTGGATGAGGGAATCAAAAATGAAGACAGTGCATATATTCTCAGGATGGGTGCAGTGTTAGTGTTGTTGGGAATTATTGGTCTGGTATGTTCCATTACAGCACAGTATTTTGCAGCAAAAGCATCTGTTGGATTTGGAAAGAGTGTACGGAAGGATCTGTTTGCCCATATCAATTCTTTATCTTATACAGAAATTGATCAGGCTGGAACCTCCACTCTGATTACCCGGATGACCAATGATATCAATCAGTTACAGTCCGGAGTAAATATGTTTCTCCGTCTCTTTTTGCGTTCTCCGTTTATTGTGGTGGGTGCTATGGTAATGGCATTTACGGTGGATATAAAAGCTGCTCTGGTATTCGTGGTGGCAATTCCGCTGCTGTCTATTGTAGTCTTTGGAATCATGCTTTATTCCATACCTCTTTACCAGAAAGTGCAGAAAGCACTGGATCATGTACTTTTGATGACGCGGGAAAACCTGGCAGGTGCCAGAGTAATCCGGGCATTTTGCAGACAGGAGGATGAAGAGAAAGATTACCAGGAAGGCAGTGAAGCTTTCATGCAGATGCAGACCTTTGTTGGAAAGATATCTGCTCTGATGAATCCGGTAACTTACATTATTGTAAATGCAGCAATCATTGCAATCATCTGGATTGGAGGCTTGCAGGTAAATGTGGGAAATCTTACCCAGGGTGAGGTGATTGCTCTTGTCAATTATATGTCACAGATTTTAGTTGAACTGGTTAAGCTTGCGAATCTGATTATTCTGCTTACAAAGGCAGCTGCGTGTTCGAAGCGGGTAGGAGAGGTGTTTGCCATGTCTGCTTCTGTTGTGGAGCATCCAACTGGGGTTGATCTGGCTCCGACAGAAGATAAGGTGGTATTTAAAGATGTTACATTTACCTATGCAGGTGCCAAGGAACCGGCACTTAAAGACATTTCCTTTACGGCAAAGAAGGGGCAGACCATTGGTATTATCGGTGGTACAGGATGTGGAAAGTCCACACTGGTCAATTTGATTCCGAGATTTTACGATGCTACTGACGGAGAAGTTCTAGTGGATCAGGTTAATGTAAAGAAGTATTCCTTCCATCAGCTCAGGGACCGTATTGGTGTGGTGCCGCAAAAAGCGGTGCTGTTTAACGGAACCATTGCAGAAAATTTAAAATGGGGTAAAGAGGATGCCACAAGGGAGGAAATGGAACGTGCCATTGCCATTGCCCAGGGGCAGGATGTAATTGCCAGTAAAAAGGATGGATTAGATGAATTGATACTGCAGGGCGGCAAGAACCTATCCGGTGGGCAAAGACAGCGTCTTACCATAGCCAGGGCACTGGTAAAAGAGCCGGAAATCCTGATACTGGATGATTCCGCTTCTGCACTGGATTTTGCAACGGATGCAAGACTTCGGAAAGCCATTAAGGAAGAGACAAAGGGAATGACCGTATTCATTGTATCCCAGCGTGCTTCCACTATCAAACAGGCAGACCAGATAATTGTTTTGGAAGACGGTCAGATGGCAGGCATCGGCACACATGATGAACTGATGAAGGACTGTGAGGTTTATCAGGAGATTGTCCGCTCCCAGGATGATAGTGCGGATGAGAAAAAGGATAGTAATGCAGCAGAAAATAGTAATTCCATAGAAACGGATGCAAAAGGCAGTAATGTATCGAAAACAGGTAAAAAGAAAGGAGGCAGAAAAAATGGCAGATAAAAAAGAATTTTCAAAGGAACAGCAAAAGAGTACCATTAAGAGAGTTCTGGCATTTATCAGACCATACCGGCATTATGTCTGGCTTTCTCTCCTGTTTGCATTGATTACGGTGGTCACCACCCTGTATGCTCCAATCATTACCGGTCAGGCAGTGGATTTTATTGTGGATAAAGGTGAAGTTGATTTTGCAGGCTTGAAACCATTACTGGTAAAATTTGCGGTGGTGATTCTTATAACGGCATTATCCCAGTGGATCATGAGTCTTTGTAACAACAAGATTACCTATCAGGTGGTGAAGGATATCCGCACAGATGCCTTTACCCATCTGAACCATTTGCCTCTGAAATATATTGACAACAGACAGTATGGTGAGGTGGTATCCCGTGTGATCAATGACGTGGACCAGTTTTCGGAAGGGTTACTGATGGGCTTTACGCAGTTATTTACTGGGGTGATCACTATTTTGGGAACCTTACTGTTTATGCTTTCGGTAAATATCCGGATAACCATTGTTGTGGTGATCATTACACCGGTATCCCTGTTTGTGGCAAGTTTTATTGCAAAAAAGACGTATCATATGTTCCGGTTACAGTCTGAAAGCCGGGGAGACATGACTGCATTAGTAGATGAAATGATTGGAAATCAGAAAATTGTGCAGGCATTTGGTTATGAAGATGATGCCATGAGAAGATTTGATAAGATTAATGAAGAACTTTCCGGATACAGTCTCCGGGCAATTTTCTTTTCTTCCATTACCAATCCGGCAACCCGGTTTGTAAATGGACTTGTGTATGCAGGCGTAGGAATCGTGGGTGCATTTATCGCGGTAAACGGTGGTATTACGGTGGGGCAGCTTTCCTGTTTTTTGAGTTATGCCAACCAGTATACGAAACCATTTAATGAAATTTCCGGAGTGGTAACAGAGATTCAGAATGCCGTTGCCTGCGCAGCACGGGTATTTGAATTAATGGATGAGCCTGTGGAGGAACCAGACAGCGAAGACAGCAAGGTTCTAACAAGGAAAGAAGTGGAAAAAAACAGCAATATTACATTAAAACATGTGGCATTTTCCTATGATAAGGAAAAACCTCTGATCAAAGACCTGAATCTTAATGTGAAAAAGGGACAGCGTATCGCCATTGTGGGACCTACTGGTTGTGGTAAGTCCACGTTAATCAATCTCTTGATGCGGTTTTATGACATTGATGATGGCAGTATTGCCATAAATGGAACCAGTATCTATAAGATTACAAGGGACAGTCTTCGTGGAAATTATGGTATGGTGCTGCAGGAGACATGGTTAAAATCCGGTACCATTGCAGAAAACATTGCCTATGGCCGGCCAGAAGCATCCACGGAGGAGATTATGGAAGCTGCCAAGGCATGTCATGCCCATAGTTTTATCAAACGTATGCCGCAGGGTTATGATACGGTTATCGGGGAAGATGGGGGCAGCTTATCCCAGGGACAGAAACAACTTTTGTGTATTGCAAGAGTCATGTTAGAACTTCCTCCTATGCTGATCCTGGATGAGGCAACATCCTCCATTGATACCCGTACCGAGATTAAAGTGCAGAATGCATTTGCAAAGCTGATGAAAGGACGGACCAGCTTTGTGGTGGCGCATCGGCTTTCTACCATTAAGGAGGCAGATGTGATTCTTGTTATGAAGGATGGAGATATTATTGAACAGGGGAATCATGAAAGTCTGCTGGCGAAAGGTGGTTTTTATGCAGAGTTATACAACAGTCAATATAAGGTTTCATAGAGATTTTCGCTGTCTGCATCCGGTAAGAGAGAGACGGCGGGAGATAAATCTTAAAAAAATGTGAAGACTCTTGCTTTTTTCTGAATCCATGGTATATTAGCATAGGAATTAAAGTTAACTTCTTTTCATAAATTAAGAGGAGTCAGAACGAAACATGAAAAATATGTTAAAAAAGATAAAAGAAAAGTTAATAAAGATAGAAAGCGGAATGAAAAAGGGACTATATGTATTGGGAACTCCATTCCGTAAGATTGCAGATACAAGACCAATGAAGGCCATTATCAAAGTTGTTAAGATTCCATTTATCGGATATCTGCTGCTGGCCTGTATTTTAAATTTTGTTTTGGAGGTATTGAGCCGGCATTCCTTTATAAAGGCAATACAGTTTATTGGGGAATCGCCTTTGGTTTATCTTTACAATGCATTTATAATTTTTGTTACTCTTTCCCTGGTATTGTTTGCCAAGAGAAAAGTATTTGCTACGGTATTTGTATGTGCGGTATGGATTATTTCTGCATTTGCCAACTGGATTGTTCTTTGCTTCCGTACGACTCCATTTTCTGCCATTGATGTATTGATGATACGGAATGTTATGACAATGCTTGATAAATATATGACAAAATGGCAGATTGTAATCAGTGCAGTGGGAATTGTTTTGCTGGTTGCATTGTTAGTGTATTTGTACATCAGACTTCCAAAGTCAAAAAGCAAGAGAAGACCATTTCGGGCATCGGCCTATGTCTGTATGTGTATCATTTTGGTAGTTACCTTGACAAAGGTTGCGGTGGAGACCCAGACGGTATCGGATAATTTTGGTAATCTTGCATATGCTTATAATGATTACGGATTTGCGTATTGTTTTTCAAACAGTATTATAGATGTGGGAATCAGCAAACCGAAGGATTACAGTGAAGAGGCTGTAAAGAAGATTACGGATAAGCTGGAATACGATAAGAGTGATGTCATGCTGCTGACAAAGGAAGAAGCAGAAGAACAGGCGGAAGCTGCAAAGACTGCCACAGAAATGCAATTAGAAACAGACAGTGGTCAGGGTGCTTCTGATATGGATGTGATTGATAACTCTAAAACGGAACAGACTACAGAGTTGGAAAATCCGGATACCTCAACCCAGGAAGAGCAGCCGGCTGTTTCGGAAGAGGATAGTGCAGTAACCACAGAAGAAAGTACTGTAGAAGAGGATGTCAATGCGGAAGACGGTAACACAGAGGAGATTGTGGAGGAACAGAGTACAGAAGAAGCCAGTACAGAAAATGAGGATGAAGTTTCTTATTATAAGAATGAAAAGGCAACGGAGGAATATCCTAATATTATTGTAATTCAGTTGGAATCCATCTTTGATACAAAATATATGAAGGATTTTTATGCTTCGGAAAATCCAATGCCAACTCTGGCAAAACTGAAACGGAAGTATTCCTCTGGTTTATTTACTGTACCGGCGGTAGGGGCAGGAACTGCCAATACGGAGTTTGAAGTACAGACCGGAATGAGCACCCAGTTTTTTGGTGCCGGGGAATATCCATTTAAAACCGTTATGCGTGATACGACCTGTGACAGTATGGGCTATGATCTGAAGCGTCAGGGATATGCTACAGCAGGTTTTCATAACAACGATGCTACATTTTATGAGCGGTATGTGGACTACTCAAATCTGGGCTTTGATGTGTTTTGTGGCATGGAGCATATGTATCTTTTGAATTATACACCGAGAGGGTGGGCAAAGGATAATGTGCTGGATGATATTATGATAGAGCGTCTGAAACAGACAGAAGGCAGGGATTATATTACAACCATTACCGTACAGGCACATGGCAGATATCCGAAGAAACATACGGATACACTTACGGATCTTACGTGCTATTTTAAGGGAAAATACGAAGGTGATCTGGAGAAACAGGCAGCATGGGAATATTATATCAATATGTGCCGTGAAACGGATAATATGATCACGGATTTGATTGAGGCATTGGAGAAACTGGATGAACCAACAGTGGTATTTATGTATGGTGACCATTTGCCAAGTCTGAATTTGGAGGAAGAGGATCTTGAGGGCATCAACCTTTATCAGACAGAGTGGGTGATGTGGGATAATATAGGTCTTGAGGTTGAGAAGAAGGATATGGCAGCCTATCAGGCAAGCACTTATATCTTTAACCGGCTTGGTCTCACAGGTGGTCTGATGCAGAGCTTCCATAACAAATACATGCACAGCAAAGACCAGCAGTACTATCTAGATAAACTAGAACTTTTAGAGTATGACACGCTGTATGGCAATAATTATGCTTACGATGGTCATAATCCATTTCCACAGACGGATATGCAGATGGGGATCCGGGATATTACGGTGGATCATTATGAAATTTGGGATGATGAAGTCCGGATTTACGGTGAAGGATTTAATCAGTTTTCCGAGGTTTATATAGATGGTAAATCAGTGGATACGCGCTGGATGAATTACCGGACACTGATTATTCCATTGGAAGATTTTGAAGGCGGAGAGGAATTATATGTTGCACAGGCCGGTGATGACCATATTGTGTTGTCAATTACCAATACGATTCCAATCGATGAAGAGGAAAACAGTGAGGAAACGGATACGGATACAGAAACGGAAACAACCCAGATTACGACAGAGGAACAATAAAGCAGAGGGCTTTGTAGGAAGAAGTTTTTTACAAAGCCCTTTTTCTATGGTATACTTAGTGCGGAAATTAAACAGTAAAGACAGGTTTATGAAATGAAAAAAAGAAAAATTATCAGAATTATCAGTAGAATTTGTTTTGGCATATATATGGCATTTCTTGTGTATTTTCTTCTTTTAAGTGATGGCTTTGGAAGAATGGAAGGGTATAGCCAATACCGGTATAATCTAGTTCCCTTTCGGGAAATCATACGGTTTGTGAAATACCGGTCTTATATTGATTTTTTTAGTGTTGTGGTGAATTTAATTGGAAATGTGGTAGCATTTATGCCTTTTGGAGCCCTGATCCGCTGGGTGGTGGATAAGAAAATGCGGTGGTATCAGGCAATGGGATATACATTTTTATTTAGTTTATGTGTAGAATTGTTACAATTGACTGCGAAGGTTGGCGTTTTTGATGTAGATGACCTGATTTTGAATACCATAGGCGGATTACTTGGTTTTTTTGTTTATTATCTGTTGTTACTGATTAACAGGAGGAGTGAGCGGGATGATTAAAGAAAGTGCATATAGTGTAAAAAGTGTAAGCGTAGATGCAATCATAGCCTGTGTGCTGGCAGGTTTGTCTATTGTTTCCATTGCAGGAGCGATAGTGATATCCTGTGTATATGATGGTAACGGACCGGCAGCGGTGGGACTTTTGGGAATAGGCAGTGTCCTTTTATCTGTCATGGGGATTGTTTTTACGGTCAGCGCATGGAAATCCATGGATGGTGGTCTGTTAATGAAGCGTATAGCTGGAATTTTAAATATAATACCGTTAATTATAGCAGTTGTTTTGTATATAATTGGCTGGATGTAGAACTTGTATTATGTAAACCAGATTGCAGGGAAAGTTGGGAATAAAGGAAAGAGGGATAAGAATGCAGGATAAGGAAACAATAGAAGAGAAGGAACGGTTTGCAAAACAGCTGGATTTTATACTGGAACTTGATAAATTAAAATATATTAACCGGCAATCCTATGTGGCAGATGGAAGCAGACATGAGAATGATGCAGAACATTCCTGGCATTTAGCATTGATGGCAATGCTGCTTGGTGAATATGCAAATGAAAAAGTGGATGTTCTTCATGTGATTAAGATGGTACTGATTCATGATGCGGTGGAGATTGATGCAGGAGATACCTATGCCTATGATACAGAAGGAAATGCTACAAAACGTGCCAGGGAGGAGAAGGCGGCAGACCGTATTTTTAATATTCTCCCACAGGATCAGGCGGAGGAAATGCGTAATCTCTGGGAAGAATTTGAGGCGGGAGAAACACCGGAATCCAGATTTGCCAATGCACTGGATAAGGTACAACCCATTATGCTAAATGATATCACCGGCGGCCGTGCATGGAGGGAACATGGCGTGGCAGTTTCCCAGGTGCGCAGCCGGAATGCAAATACCCGTTCCGGTTCGGAAAGGCTTTGGGCACATGTGGAAACATTGTTGGAGAAGAACCGGGAATTGGGTAATCTGAAAAATGAATAAGATATAGGGAACAAAAGCTGTAATATAGAGACAGAATATCAATATAAGAAAAGAGGAACGGATTTGGGTTATAGTGAATTGTTTAAGGAAGAAAATGAGAGTGTAAGGCAGCGGTATGAGCTGGCAATGGAAAGAATAAGAAGCTTTCAAGAAGATACGAATATAAAGACACCGTATCTTGATTATTTTGCAAGGACTGCACAGTTCATGCAGATGTTAGATACACTGAAAGGACATGTGGATTCTGAGGATTTGAAGGATACTTCCTTTGAGGAAATGCGTCAATACAACCATAGTCTTTACAGGGACATCCTTACGGAAGATGGTGCCTATGAGGAAAGCTATGCAAATCCCGCCTATGCAGTAAAGATGTTAGGAGAAGAATATGGACAGCTTCTCAGTTTTTTATATGCAGAACTGCGTGGAGGTATCATATATGCGGTGGAACAGAGATTGTTTGACCTTACCATTCATGTGGAACTGTTTGTGGAGGTGCTTTGTCTTTTTGAGGATGGAACACCGTCAGTAAAGGAGCTTAAGGATACACTTTACTATTTTGTCAGTGATTACGCAGACCAGACAGTGGATTACCGGACGAGAGAAATTTTAGACCCGGAGCTTGATTTCGCAACAGATATTATTATGAATTCTGATTTGAAGGATTTGCGTTATCTGTTCCGGTATGGAGAGTATATCACAGAGAATGAAATCCGACTGGCTGATTTTTTGAACCGGCTGCCGGAGGAAGAGATAGAGGCGATGGCTTATACCTATACCCATGGATACGAAGAGGGATTCCGGATTGCAGGAATTGACCTTAAAAAGAAAAAGACAGTTAATATACGCTATGCCATTGGTCAGGAGAGAATGGTCAGGGCTGCCATTTGTCAGTTTGAAAAAATGGGTCTTATCCCGGTCATATACCGGGCACCGGTTGCCAGGGTGAACCGGAAAATGACATTAAGACCCGGATATGCAGCTACATCGGCTAATAAGCAGTATGATTATGATCACCGTATGGACGATGCAATATTTTTAGATAAAGCATTTATAGACCGTAAGACGGCAATTCTTCGGAGTGCCTATGAAAGCAGAAAGCAGCTTGCGAAAGAATATGCAGGGCCGGCCGTCATAGAAGTTTTCGGGGAAAAACCATTTGAACCGGTGAATAAGAGTGAAAACCTGAAGCTTTCTGAAAAACAACAGAAGCTTTCGGTTGCGGCAGCTTCTGAGAGTGCGAAGATTATCAATACCTATATTCCGCAGAGTGAGTATAGCTTTACTATTATCGCTTACCCGCTGCCGGAGATTGGAGACCGGTTTGAAGAAATTTTTGCCGGTATTGTTAAGGTGAATACTTTAGACAATGAGGAATATAAGAAGGTACAGCAGATTCTTATTGATGAACTGGATCAGGCTGTATCTGTCCGGGTTATCGGAAGAAATGGAAACCAGACGGACATGACAGTGATGATGCATGAACTGGCTAATCCTGCAAGGGAAACCAATTTTGAGAATTGTACTGCGGATGTGAATATACCGGTGGGTGAAGTCTTTACTTCTCCAAAACTTACGGGAACTTACGGAGTGCTGAATGTGTCTGAGGTTTATCTGAATGATCTGAATTTTAAGAATATTATGTTAACCTTTGAGGACGGAAAGATCAAGGATTATACCTGTGATAATTTTGGTACAGAGGAAGAGAATAAAGCCTATATTAAGGAAAATGTATTGTTTAACCGGGATACCCTGCCTATTGGGGAATTTGCCATTGGTACCAACACTACAGCTTATGTTATGGCGAATGCGTTTGATATTGTATATAAGCTTCCGATATTGATTGTTGAGAAAATGGGTCCTCATTTTGCAGTGGGGGATACCTGCTACAGTCATAGTGAGGAAATCCGTCTCTTTAATCCGGATGGAAAGGAAATTGTGGCAAAGGACAATGAGTGTTCCCTGCTCCGGGATACGGATGAGGAGAATGCATACTTTAACTGCCATACGGATATTACGATTCCATATGATGAAATTGGTGCCATTATAAGTATTCATGAGGACGGCAGAGAGGTTCCTGTTATTGAAAATGGACGGTTTGTGCTGGCAGGATGTGATATGTTAAATGAACCGTTTAAAGAGGTGTAAAAGAGAGGAGTGGCTTTGCATCATTGCAGCACAGCCACTCCTTTTCTTATAAAATCTTCAATCAATACAGCCATTTCATGTGGCGTTTCTTCTAGTCCGTTTTTCATCCAGGATTCTACTAGGCTGATACATCCCCCAAGCATATAACTGTAATAGTATTCAAATATAGGGGTTTTATCCTTATTAAAAAGAATGTTCCAATGGTCAAAACATTGTTCACGGATCATGGATTTTAAACGGTTTATAAATCTGGGATTTCCGTTGGAACTGAAGATAACAGTACATAAGTTGGAATTTTTCCCCAAAAAGGCAAAAATATCTTCCAAAAGCGGAAGGGGACTTCCCTGCAGGCTGCCTGTGGGATAGGAATTCATAATTGCACTGAATTCCTCGAAAAATTCTTCTTCAATCTGCTCTAACAGGTCAAAGATATCTTTATAATGCAGGTAAAAGGTTCCACGGTTTAAATCTACTTTTTCTGTTAGTTCTGACACGGAAATATCCTTTAATCTTTTCTCGGTCATAAGTTGCAATAATCCTTCTTTTAATGCCTGCTTTGTTTTACGGATGCGGCGGTCCTGTGTTTTTTCCATAGAATTCTCCTAACTTTAAACTGAGGTTATCTGATATACGATAACTATTTTTAGCAACTTTGAAAAGCTTCCGTTTCCTTGGTGAGGCTTCTTACTGAATAGATTTTCATAGAAAATATGTTATTTTTGTGAAAATGAACACAAAACATAAAAAGTGTTTATAAATTAACATATTTTTCAATATTGAGTATGGAAATACCCATTTACATTTATTATAATCAAAATGCAAAAAAAATCAACAGATTGTTGAAAAATGATTGGAGTGTTCAGAATTGAAAGAAAAATTTTTTAGAGGTGTTGTAAAGCATCGGAAAAAAATTACTGCGTTTTTCTTGATCTGTGCGGTAATTTGTATCTTTTTACAGTCCCGTGTTTCGGTCAACTATGACATGAACGATTATCTTCCGGAAGATACAGCATCTACAGTATCGCTGGATAAGATGGAAGAGGAGTTTGGAAGTGGAATTCCCAATGCCAGGGTTATGATAAAGGATGTCACTGTAGCCGAGGCATTAAAGAAGAAGGAAGCAATAGAGCAGATAGACGGGGTCAGTGAAGTTACCTGGTTAGATGATGTGGTGGATATTACGATACCCCTTGAGATGGTAGATGAGGATATCGTAGATGATTATTATAAAGACAATACAGCCTTATATTCTGTAACAGTGGAAGAGGAGAAAACCGTTGAGGCGGTGGATGCCATCCGCGAACTGATCGGGGATGACAATGCCATGTCGGGTACTGCAGTGGATACCGCAGTGGCAACCACTTCAACTACCGTAGAGATTGGAAAGATTGTCTGCGTGGCAGTGCCTTTTGTGTTTCTGATTTTGCTGTTGACCACTACTTCCTGGTTTGAACCAGTGGTTTTACTGTTATCCATTGGAATTGCAGTTGTTATTAATGCAGGAACTAACCTGATTTTTGGAGAAATTTCTTTTGTTACCAATGCAGCGGGTAATATTTTGCAGCTGGCGGTATCTCTGGATTACTCGGTATTCCTGCTGCACCGCCTGAAAGAGGAGATGGAAAGTACGGATAATCTGGAAGAGGCAATGGTGCAGGCACTTTGTAAATCTGTAAGTTCGATTTTGTCCAGTGGTCTGACCACCGTAATCGGATTCCTTGCTTTGACATTGATGCGGTTTGGAATTGGACCGGATCTTGGTCTGGCACTGGCAAAGGGAATTGCTTTAAGCCTGATTGTAGTATTCGTACTGACTCCGGGGTTTTTGATATACAGTTATCCGTTAATCAAAAAAACAGAACACAGGAATTTTATGCCCTCCTTTCATCTTTTTGGAAAAGTTGTTAAAAAGTGCATGATTCCGATTTCGATTCTGTTTGCCATAATTATGGTGCCATCCTATCTGGCTTCTGTGAATAACAGCTATTATTATGGTTCCAGCCATATTTTTGGAAAGGATACCCAGCTTGGAAAGGATACAGAGCGGATTGAGGAAGTTTTTGGAAAGTCCAACAGTTATGTGCTGATGGTGCCAAAGGGAGATTTTCCTAAGGAAAAAGAGCTTTCGGATGCATTAAAGGATATTCCACAGGTTTCTTCTATTATTTCCTATGTGGACCAGGCGGGAGTGGAGATTCCTACGGAATATGTGGAAGAAGATGTGTTGAGCAAATTAATCAGTGACAACTACAGCCGTATGGTCATTACCGTAGAAACGGATTATGAAGGAGAGGAAGCATTTTCCGTGGTGGAACAGATGCGGGATACGGCACAGGAATATTATCCGGATCTGTATTATTTAGCAGGTGCCACGGTCAGCACCTATGATCTGATGGATACGGTAACTGCCGATATGCTGAAAGTAAATTTTGTGGCAATCGCTGCGGTATTTGTGGTGCTGCTGCTTTCCATGAAATCCATATCCCTGCCTGTGATTTTGGTGCTGACAATCGAAACAGCAATCTGGTTTAACCTGTCTGTTCCGTATTATCTGGATAAACCAATCTTTTATATTGCTTATCTGATTATCAGTTCCATTCAGTTGGGAGCTACCGTTGATTACGCCATCCTTATGACCGATCGTTATCTGGAACACCGGCAGACAATGGATAAGAAGCAGGCGGTGGTGGAAACTATTTCTACGGTTATGGTTTCCATTCTGACTTCGGGAACTGCTTTGACGGGAGTTGGATTTTTCTTAGGGAAAATGACAACCCATGGTCTGCTTGCTCAGTTAGGAATGCTTCTAGGCAGGGGAACCATTTGTTCTATGGTGGTTGTAATATTTGTTATACCGGGCTTACTGTATTTCTTTGACAGAGTCATTGAAAAGACAACAATGGGAATGAAGTTTAACTAGGTAATTGCGAAGTGAAAGAAAGGAAGATGTATTATGATAAAGAAAAGAAGTTTCATGATGAGAATGGCGGCCATAGGAATGGGAATTACCATAGCAGGAACCAGTATTCCGTTGAATGTATATGCAAAAGAGAGTAGTAACGGAAAAGAAGAGGTGGTATATGTCAATCTTGGGGAGGATGGCAGTGTAGAAGGAACTTATGTGGTAAATATTTTTACAGATAAGGAAGTTAAGGATTATGGCGACTATTCACAGGTGCATGGTATGAATACCGATGATGAGATAACCTATGAGAATGGTGTTGTGACGGTTACCAACAGTGCAGACCGGTTGTATTACGAAGGTGTTATGGAGGATGCGGAAATTCCATGGAATTTTGATATTTCCTATACACTGGATGGAAAAGAAATAACTGCACAGGAACTGGCAGGAAAAAGCGGTGCTTTTACTTTGACAATTCATGTCAGTGAGAATAAGAACTGTAAGGGAGATTTCTTTGATAATTATGCATTGCAGGCTACTGTGAAATTAGATACCACACTTTGTGAGAATATTGTGTGCAACGGTGCAACGGAAGCAAATGCCGGAAATGATAAGCAGATGACTTACACCATTTTGCCGGGTAAGTCCAAAGACATTGAAATCAGTGCAGATGTAACGGATTTTGAGATGGATGCCATTGCAATCAATGGAGTAAGACTGAATCTTGATGTTTCGGATGAGGATATTGATACATCAAAGCTGGAGGATAAAATTACGGATTTGCAGGATGCTGTTGCTAAGTTAGATGATGGTGCGGTTGATCTGAATGATGGTGCTAAGACCGTGAATAAGGGGTCAGAAAGTTTAAAGACCGGTATTCAGACTATCAATAAAGCATTGAAGAAACTGAATAAGAAATCCGGTTCGTTAACAACAGGCTCAGGTGAGGTGAAAACTGCATTGAAAACAATACAGACTTCCCTGGAAGGTGTCAGTATCACAACAGAACAGCTTGCCACATTAAGTAAATCTTCAACAGATATCAAAAATGGAATTGCAGGTATCCAGGGTGGATTAGTTGAAATGGATCAGTCCATTGACATGTACTATGGCCAGTTACGCAGTAACGGAATCAACAGTACAGATGAATATGTCGGACTGCATAATCAGGCACTTTCTGCTATTCAGATTACGGAAACACAGAAGACATTGTATGGAGCATATGCAGGAAGTAACGGTAGTAATGAAGCGGTGATGGCTGCATTATATAGTCTGGACAACGAAGAAGCAAATGCTCTAAAAGCACAAGCTGCAGCAGGAGATACGGGGGCAGTCAGCCGTTATGTCAGCAATGCGGGAGCTTTGATAGCCGCACAAAGTCTTCTTAAGGGAGATATTGCCTATATAAATGGAAGCAGCCAGCTGATTGCAGGAATTGATGCCAGCTTGGATAAGGATACGGGAGCCCTTATGACAGGAGCAAATCAGTTAAAGACCGGTTACGAAGAGTTTGATAAAAATATCCAGAGCCTTGTAACCTCCCTTGGCAATCTTGCTGTAGATATGACGAATCTGAAAAGTGGAATTGATAAGCTGGTTACAAATTACAGTGCATTAGATACCGGTATTGGAGAATATACAGAGGCTGTAAACAGTATTACAACAGGATACAGCAAAATCTGTGAAGGTGCAGTAACCCTTGTAAAGGGTACCGGACAGCTTTATGAAGGAACACAGTCCATGACCGAGGGAACCGGAACCTTCCGGGATGAAACCAGTGACCTGCAGAGTGATATCGATGATGAAATCGATAAAATGATTGACTCCTTTACCGGTGGTGATTATGAAGTGGAATCCTTTGTATCAGATAAGAACCAGAATGTTGAGGCGGTTCAGTTTATTATCCAGACCGGTTCGGTGAAAGAAAAAGAGTCAGAGGAAGAAGTGGAGCAGGAAGAGAATAAGAAAGGATTTATTGATAAAGTTAAAGATTTATTCTAAAAGAAATGGTAGCAGATATGTCCATCTGGGAAATGGAGGATTGAATTACAACCTAATTCAAAGAAAAATAAAAATAGAATTGACTTCTGTAAAAAATTGTGTTAGTCTGAAACAAATATTAGGGAGTAGTTCACATTCCACCGGAATGTTATGCATAACGTCATCACGCTGAGAAAGCCGGGATGCATACTGAGATAAGAACGAGACTATTATTGTACTTTTTGTGTACAATAATAGTCTTTTTTTTGAGGGACTTCCCGGAAGAATCAAGGAGGGTTTAGTATGGAAATTTTGTTGCAATTTGTACTGTTGGTAGTAGGTTTTGTCATGCTGGTAAAGGGGGCTGACTGGTTTGTGGATGGTGCAGCGGGAATCGCAGATAAATTTGGTATTCCTCAGCTTGTTATCGGACTTACTATTGTTGCCATGGGAACCAGTGCACCGGAGGCAGCGGTCAGTATCACTGCAGCTTTGAAAGATAATGCGGCAATTACCATCGGAAATGTGCTTGGAAGTAATATTTTAAATGTACTTGTTATTTTAGGCGTCACATCAGTTATTGTTACAGTGGCAGTTGCAAAATCCACTGTAAAATATGAGATACCATATATGCTGTTTGTAACTTTGCTGTTGCTGCTCTTTGGATATACAGGTGGAAAGATTACATTTATTGAGGGTGTTCTTCTGTGGGTGGCTTTTATTGTGTATCTCACATATTTATTTCTCATGGCAAAAAAGAATAAGCAGGAAGCTGAAGAGGAGAGTAAGAAAAAGCCTGTCTGGCTATTGATTATTTTGGCGATTGGCGGCTTAATCCTGGTTGTCTGGGGAAGTGATGTAACGGTAGATGCGGCGACCGCTATTGCTAAGGCAGCAAAATTAAGTGAGCGCTTTATCGGTCTTACTATTGTTGCACTTGGAACCTCTCTTCCTGAATTGGTTACTTCTGTTTCTGCGGCTAGAAAAGGAAAAGCAGATATAGCCATTGGTAACATTGTAGGTAGTAATATGTTTAATATCCTCTTTGTGACTGGTACAACTGCATTGATTACCAATGTTCCATTTGAACCAAACTTCCTGATTGACTCTTTAATTTCGCTGGCAGCGGGTATATTGTTATGGCTGTGTGTATTTAAGAACCAGAAATTAGACCGTAAGGGCGGTATCGCCATGTTAATTGGATATGTGGCATACTTCCTATACTTAATTTTATAAAATCCCTGTTTAGTTAATTTAAAAGGGACGCTTTGAAGGGGTTGGGGGCGGACG
>JBJEJE010000040.1:0-19293 GCA_051877755.1 Lachnospiraceae bacterium
AAAAAGAAAAGGTTTTCTAAAGAACCGCGCGTCAGGAAAAAACATTAAAAACACTTCGCGGACACACCATACACGTTTATTTTCCGATAATAAAAACTATGTCTGGCTGCTTGCAGTCCGCTGCACACCATACATGATGAAACTGTGGCTTCTATTACTCTATAAAGTAAGAAAGGCTGTTGCCTGAAGCAACAGCCCTCTCATGTTTAACAAAATCGGATTATTTGTTAACAACGTCCTTTAAAGCCTTACCAGCTTTGAACTTAGGTGCCTTAGAAGCAGGAATCTTCATAGACTCACCAGTCTTAGGATTTCTTCCCTCTCTAGCTGGTCTGTCAACAACTTCGAAAGTACCGAAACCAACTAACTGGATCTTCTCTCCTTTTGTTAACTCTTCTGCTACTACATCTGTGAATGCCTTTAAAGCCTTCTCAGCGTCCTTCTTAGATAATTCAGTCTTCTCAGCCATAGCTGCAACTAACTCTGTTTTGTTCATAGGAATAGTTCCTCCTCTTAAATATTATATAGTATTGCTTTATATCCTTGCTTTCATAAGCAAGTCCTAGTAGTAGTTATACTCGTTTACCCTCTGTTTGTCAAGCAATTACCAATATTCTTCGTTTTTTTGTACAAAATAGTAGAATTTTCCAAGCTTTCAGCCAACAAAATCTATACAAATTGCTACTTTCTTTTGTCATTTTTCTACATATTTTTACATATCTTTTTGTATATTTTCCCGACATCAATTAATTTTTCATTCCGTCAGAAAAGCTCGAAAACACCTTGATTTTCCTGGATTTTACAATTTTTCACTTCAATTTCCAAAAAAATTATCCTTCCATTTGCTTTCCCAGGAAGTTTGCTGCAATAACTGCTGCTTTTCTTTCAGTCTCCGTCAATGGATTCTGACTGTCTTTATTTAAAATAATAACTGCCCCAATGGCATCTCCTTCACAGATAATGGTCTGGACAATCTGTCCCTCATACATATCATCATCTTCTCCGGTAATGCGGATATATTTCTTTTCACCCTTTCTTGCCATAATGGCTTCCCGGTCGTTAATTGCCTCTTCTAATTCTTTATGAAGAGGTTTGCCTAACAAATCCTTCTTCGGCATACCGGATACCGCAATAATCTGATCCCGGTCCGTCACACAAACCGGACAGCCAAGAATCTGGGCAGTTGCATCTACATATTCCTGAGCAAAAATAGAAAGTTCCCCAATCGGAGAATACTTTTTCAGGATGATCTCTCCATCCTTATCGGTAAAGATTTCCAGGGGATCTCCCTCACGAATCCGAAGTGTTCTCCGGATTTCCTTTGGTACCACAATTCGGCCTAATTCGTCTATACGGCGTACAATTCCTGTTGCTTTCATTTTTCTTTTATCTCCTTTTTACAAATTTTACTCTGTGATAGTAGTATCTGTAAAAAGAGAGATAATATACCATGTTTTTCACACAGTTAAAGTTAGCTCTGATATTCCTTTCTATGAAGCTCTTTTGCCACCATACAGCCGGATACAACTGCTGCCATAAAATCCGCCACCGGACCTGCATACATAATTCCATCAATTCCAAAAAACAACGGAAACAGTAAAATTAATGGCAGAAGGAAAATAATCTGTCTTGTAAGCGCCAGAAAACTTCCCCGTTTTGGTTTTCCTATCGCCGTAAAGAAATTGGAGGTGATAGGCTGCAAAAAGTTTACAAAGGTAAAAAACAAAAAGATATGAAAATAATTAATTGCAAACTCAAAATATTCTTCCGAACCATTTCCAAAGATAGAAATAATCTGTCTCGGGAAAATCTGGAACATTAAAAATGCGGTCACAGACAATACTGCACTACATGCAATTGCTTTAAAATATGCCTCCTTTACCCGGGCATACTTCTTCGCACCATAATTAAAACTGGCTATCGGCTGCAAACCCTGGGAAATACCAATAACAAATGACATAAATACCATATTTACTTTGGAAATAATTCCGGAACAGGCAATTGGAATCGCCTCACCATAGGAGGACAGTGAACCATAATATTTCAGTGACTTATTCATGATAATCTGCACGATCATCATTGCCAGCTGATTACTGCAGGGTGCCATTCCAAGAGAAGCAATCTTCTTAACATTCTCCAGTTTTACCAGCAAATGTTTTCGTTCTATTCTCACTGTTTTGCAATGTTTCAAATACCAGATTGCCATTCCACCGGATATAAACTGTCCAATAATTGTTGCAAAAGCAGCTCCGGACATTCCCCACTCAAAACCAAATACAAAAATGGCATCCAGTATTGTATTGATAACAGCACCGGTCATATTGCATAGCATGGTAATCTTCGGTCTGCCATCAGCACGAATCAGGTGTCCGCCACCGGTAGCCAGAATCAAAAACGGAAATCCAATGGAAGTAATCCTTGTATATTCTTTGGCAAGTCCTAAAACATTATTCGGGGAACCAAAAAAACGAAGCATTGGTTCTAAAAAAAGCTGGGTAATCACACACAGTACTAAACCGCAGCCAAACAGCATAACGGCTGCATTTCCAAGGAAATAAACTGCCTTTTTTTTATCTCCCTGTCCCATTGCAATATTAAATGCAGATGCACCACCGATACCAAACAATAGTGCAATTGCCACACAGGAGGTAGATAAAGGGAATGCAATATTGGTGGCTGCATTACCCAGTTCTCCAATCTTTTGTCCGATAAAAAACTGATCTACTATATTATAAAGGGAACCCACCAGCATAGATATAATACTAGGAATGGCAAAAGACCGGAGCAGCTTGTTAATCCGCTCCGTGCCAAGTGGGTTTGCTGTTTCTGTTTTATTCATGTTCATTCTTCCTCTCTGATCGTAACCTGTGATATAAAATATTTTTGAAGTTTATACAATATCGTATTCACTATACCCCAAATCTGCCTTAAAATGCAAGTCCTATCCAGGAAGAATTCACGTTTCTAAAAAATACTGAGAAGACCTGTCAATACACATATTACAAGATACACACCAGTAATCTTTAAAAGCACAAATAGTAACTGTTTTCTCTTATTTTTCACATCCTGTTCTGTTACCCGCTCATCCACAAAAGCTTCTGTATTATCCGAAAGGTCATCTGCTTCCGGAAATACTTCGGGCTTACCCCATTTATTCTCGTAGTCAACTCCTTCTTTCTTGAACTGCACCGCAAACAGGATAAAACCTATGGCACAGACATAAATTAAAATAAAATACAGAAGACAAGTCCAGCCGCTTTTCCCCACATCATGCATCCTCTGAATGGTAGAGCTGACAATCGGAAAAAAGGAATAACCCACAAATACCCCCCATATTAGGAATAATGGATGTTCCTCACCCAATACAGATGTTGCCATAAACGGAAGCACTGCTAACAGCATATGCAGAAGCATTGCCTGGTTATACATTTTCTTACACATTCTTCCCTTCGGCTGAAATGTTCTTAACCATGATTGTTTATAAGATTCTAACATAATTATACTCCTCCTCGCATCATATGCATTTTATTATTACTGTACCCGTTCTACCGGGCACAAATTTTTCTGTAGCAGCAATTGCATTTTATCATACATGGAATCAAAAGACGGTGTCTCATACAGAACAAGGTACTCTTCTGTTTTGCTTTCTGCCTTTCCACTATATTGGTACATCCCTCCAAAATACACATCATATTCGCCTTCCACATGATCTAAACCGGCTTTTCCAGGATCAATGCATATCCGATAATCCTGCACATCCTCTGTATCAATAAGCATATCCTCTGTTACCTCAAAACAGTATTTTCTCTCTCCATTTTTTAATACTACTTTTGAATCCAGCGCAATCTCATCTGCCCATTTTTCATAATCAGCCCTTTCGTAAGAATCCCACAGAGGAAACAATACGGCAATCTGATTTTCATTTTGGGAAACAATCCATAAATCATCTTTATATTGCAGTCTTTTTCTGCTTTTCATAATAGCCAGCTGTTCTTCCATATACTCCGGTTTCTGCAATGAATAAGAAACCATTCGTGTATTCACAAACGGCATCTTCTGTACCATATCCATCACCGTCATGCCTTTTCCATAATTATCTGCAAAGCATCCTATTGTTATCAACAGCATACATGTTACCAGGAAACCCTCAAAAAAATGATTACAAAACTGATCCTTTCCAATCCTGTGTATTCTCCGTTTCAGACTTCCGTTACTAAGTGAATTACCCGTTGCCAGATTTTCAAAAAAACCGGTGGGCTTTCTGGCAGCCATTGCCACAAGACATTTTCCATAAATCACCTGCTCTTCCCTGTCCTTATCCCGAAGCACACGATAATCACAGGCAAGTTCACAGTCTTCCACGGAACATTTTGCCGCATACCACACCAGAGGATTATACCAATAAATGACCAGACATATATTCCGAAAAAAACCATACCAATTGTCCATGGCATGATAATGGCTGATTTCATGACTGACAATCCATCTGCACCAGTCGAAACGTTCTTCTGCCAGTCTGCTTATATATATTTTGGGTAAAAATAGTCCCTCCAGACAGGAACCAATTCTTTCATCCACAAAATATACCAGCACACCATCCTTTTTTCCATATATTTCCCGATTACGCCTCAACTTCTGCCCAAACTGCAGATTCTTTAAACCAAACAACATACCAAACAGCAGTATCCCGGCAAGCCATATCACCAAAAAAATCTCCCGTATCCGGCTGCTGTTTCCAACTGATGCCAGCCATTCCAGCCACATTCCAAGCTTCCCACCCATATACCTGTCCATAGAAAACCGGACTGGAAACTGAAACGGAATCAGCATTCGAATTGCCAGAATACCCCAGAGGCATTTCATTACCCATGGACGCAAATATTCACCAAATACTTTGCGTATCAGCAAAATAATCAGGATCAACAACGATATCTGCAATGTCATCATTAACAAACCGATTGTCTGCATAACCACTCCTACTTTCCGTCCGTATTCCGCTTTTTCTCCAGAATTTCCATCAATTCCTCGATTTCACTATCTTCAAGGCAATCTTCTTCCACCAGCGAAGATACCATAAGTCCAAGCTTTCCATGAAACACCTTATCTAAAAAACCAACCGATTCTTCTTTTCTGGTTTCCTCTTTCTCCAGAGTCGTATAAAATACTTTTGCTTTCCCTTCTATCCGGTATGCCACCAGATTCTTTGCTTCCATCTTCTTTAAAAAAGATATAATGGCATGCTTGCTCCAGCCCTTTTCCTCTTTGAGAAGTTTTTCCATCTGGGCAATGGTCAATTCTCCATGTGTCCAAAGCAAATCTAAAAAAATCCACTCTGCATCTGATATGTGCGCCATTTCTTTCACCCTTTCCTACTCTGCATATTGATTGTTTTCCAGCTTTTCCTTTAGCGAATTCTCTATATCTTCCAAATTGAATTCCTCTTCCCCTCCAAGGGTAACTGTCTCGCTGGCCAGACTTCCCTCAGGATATATCCAAAGTTCCACTTCCTGTCCACTTTGTACATAGTTACTGTTATATAAATCTGTCATCAGTTGGTGAAACGCCCCGTCGTCTACATTCGCCTGCGTCACATGAAGCTCTGTCCAATATTGTTCATTCTCATATTTCACACCATATTTTTCACAGTAATGTTCCACTAATTCCCGCCCATAATCTGTACTGATTCCGTCATCGACATTATAATTCCTCTCCCAAAGTGCCGAAAAAGTTATGTTTTGTCCATCCTGCAAAGTCACCGTCACCAAAAAAGGAATATACTGTCCTGAAAAAATCATAGATATGTACTCCGTTTCGTTCAAACGGATATTCGCCTCTTCTCCAAAGCAATCCGTCCAAAAAGCAGACAGTTTTTCCACAGGATATTCCTGCATATCCTTTTTCCATGTTGAATATGCCATAACCCCCAGCACAGCAAAAACGGCTGCGGCAATCAGAATATATAGAAAAATATCCTTCTTTCGTTTTCTCTTTCCTTCTGCCGTTGATAATTTCTTCTCCTGCTTCATTGTATTCTCCGGTTCCATCCTATTATCCTGTTCCATTTGTTTCTCCCATCCTGAATTTATTCTTATGTTTTATTCTTTTTTTACAATCAAAAAGGTATGCTATTTTATTGGTAACCAAATTGTTACCAATAAAATAGCATACCCAAATATCAATGTCAAGCATTTATTCACATGTACTTTAGCTATGAATCCATTTCCGTACTCCGTTCCATATAACTGACAGCAGCAGTGACATTCCGAAAATCCAGATTGTAAACAGTGGAATTCCAATAAATGCACTGATTCCCCTCGGATTCATTTCCTTTTTCATAATATCCAGAAAAATCACATGGGAAAGGTATATGGTAAAGGAATGCTTTGACAAAAAAGACAACACTTTTTTTGTCCGTTCACCCGGTTCTTTATGCACATTTTTCAAAGCATTATAGTAAATCAATGCCGAACCGGCAGCAATCATCACATTTCTATATTCAAAAAATCTTTCATCATGTACACCCCTCACCACTGTACCAATATAAGTGGCAAGTATGGTAACTGCAAGTGCAAATGCTGCACCAAAATAACAGAATTTGGGAGATATGGGAACTTTCTTCAGTGTATTTTTAATAATGTATCCCAATACAAAATATCCGAGATAACAGGAAGTTCCCACAAGCGGAATCTGGTATGTAATTTCCATATCAGAAAGAGCAATCACGTAATCAACCGTCAAACATAGGAACCACAATAACACGAAATAGCGCATTAGAATATCCTGCATATCTTTAAATAAACACTGCAAAAATGGCAATGCAATATACATCCCAAGAATGGCATATAAAAACCAGAGATGTTTTTTAACCGGTTCTTCAAACAACAAATGAAAATCATATTGCTTTTGCCTGTAAAACAGGTTCCAGAAATAATATATTCCACTCCACAACAGCAAAACACCCAGCATATGTGCAGCTCTCCTGACACTTTTCTTAATTAATATCGTTTCCTCTAACAAAAGAGAACCGCTGATCATAAAAAAGAGGGGCACCGCCACCCGGCAGATACCATTTAAAATAATTGAAAAAATGTAGGAAGCATTTGATATCTGCCCATAGCCCCTGCTGTAATAATTTGAAACATGAATACATATGACCATGATACACGCTATAACACGCAATTCCTCAATATTATAATTCTTTTCCCGTCTCATTTCTAATCTCCACTTATTATATCAATCCTCTTCGTTGTCACTTGTCACAATATGACAAAAACAGATAGTGACAAGTGTCACTATCTGTATGCTTTATAATCCTTTTACTTCTTAAATACCGCTTTCTTACCCGCTCCCCTCTTTCTCAGGAGCGTTTTGTATGCTGCCAGCTTCGTCTTTGGCACCTTAATAACTGCCTTACTGTAAATGCCTTGAAATGCTTTACTTCCCACTGTTTTCGCTTTCAGTTTTGTTGTTTTGATTGTAATCTTCTTTAACTTCGTACACTTGTAGAATGCATTTGCACCAATGTTCTTGACATTCTTACCAATTGCCACTTCAGAAAGGCTCTTATTATTTTTAAATGCATTTTTTTCAATAGCAGTAACTTTATAGGAAACCCCGCCTGCTTTCACAGTTGCCGGAACCGTAACCTTATTCACAGTTTTTATCGGTTTCACATAAGCAACCTCTGCATTCTTGCCGGTTTTTGTCACCCTGTAAATTGCCTGTCCCTTAGCATCCAGAAAATAATCCCCTTTCTGAAGTGACTGTTTTTCCGGATCTACTAAAGTAATATCCCCCACTGTTTTAGCGGCAGCAACTGTTATAACAGCAGATTCGCTGTCCTGGCTATATCCACCACTGCTCACTCTGCAAAAATATGTATATACGCCGGCTGTTTTTCCAGTCGGAACAGTATATGTACCTGTTACTGCACCCTGAATGGCCGTCCCATTCTCATACCACTGATATGTAAGTATTTCCATTCCAAGCTTTGGTGTTGCTGCCACTGATAAAGCGGCACCTGCTATATAACCGGGTTCCAAAGTAATGTTTTCTTTTTGACTTACCAGAGTAAATGGAACGTATCCACACTCACATGCAGTATGTCCGTCTCCAAAGTCATGTGTGCCCTCAATATCACCACCGCATATTGAACAGTTACCGTAATGCGTCTCATTATCAAACCGTGTCCATGAATCAACATAGTGATACCTACACAAAAATGGTACAGAAACCCCCTCTGCAAATGAAACAGAAGATATTGGTATGCCATAAATACTTTCCGGAAGAGAAATCAAATCTGTATCACCAGAAAGAATTGTGACAGAAGCTGTATTGTTATCATTTATTGTATAAGCACACTTTGGACTTACATCCACATCCGCTATACTGTCTGCCAGATGCTCCGGATAAAACAAACACAAACTAAAACAATAATCAAACGCTGACACACCTGCCGACGTCACACTATTTGAAAGAATGAGTTCTTCCAGTGCATAACAGCAGATAAATGCACGTATTGGAATACTGGTAATATTCGGTGACAGCCTGACAGACTTCAACTTATAACAAAAGCCAAACGCCTGATACCCGATGCTGGTCACACTATCCGGAATCGTTATACTAGTTAAGCCCATACAGTCATTAAATGCAAAATTACCTATGCTGGTCACACCATCCGGAATATCTATACTGGTTAAACTCTCACATCCCATAAATGCACTATTTCCAATTGAAGTTATATGCTCCGGAAATCTGATACCTGTTATACCGCTACATTCTAAAAACATACTTTCCGGTATCTCGGTCAAAAAAGACGGTATCTCCACTTCTCCTGTTAATCCGGAACATTTCGCATACATCTGACTGCCAAAGTACTCTAAATGTTCCGGAATATCCACCATACTGGTTAAACTGCTGCAGCCACAAAATGCACCCATGCCGATATGCATCACACCAGATGGGATGTCAAAGCCGGTTACACTGCTACATTCACTAAACGCAAAATCACCAATATGGATCAGACTATCCGGAATACCAAACCTGGTCACACTGCTGCAGCCATTAAACGCATAATCTTCAATCTCTGTCACACCAGATGCAATCGTAATCGATGTTAGCTTACTACAGCCATAAAAACAATATTGGGGAACACTTGTTATTCCAGAGGGCAATATGAGCTCACCCGCCCAACTACTACAGCCGTAAAACGCATACTTTCCTATACTCTCCAGTTTAGATGGAATATTAAGAGTTGTCACACTACTGCATTCATAAAATGCACTTTCTCCAATGCTTTGAATACTGTCTGGCAGTGTAATCGTTGTAACACTGTTACAATGATAAAAAGCATATGTACCAATACTGGTTACACCGTCCGGAATAACAACCTCTTCCAAACTGGAGCACTCGAAAAATGTATATTGCATAATCTCCGTTATTCCAGATGGAATATTGATACTTTTTAAACTGGTACAATTACTAAAAGCTCCATCGTCCAGAAGTACCAGATTGTCAGGAAGTTCAACCTGAATCAGGCTGGAACATCTATTGAATGCATTACACCCAATTCTCGTTACACTGGATGGAATCTCGACCTCTGTCAAATTAACGCATTGTGAAAATGCTGCCCAGGCAATCGATGTCACCCTATAACTCACACCGTTATAAAGAATGGTTTCCGGAATCACAGCCGACACTGCAGTTTCATCACAGTCTCGGACGCTGGCTTCCCCGGTATCTGTATCCAATTTGTATGTCAGTACACCTTCCGTATATTCTACTTCTTCCGCCTGCACCCTCTGACCAGTCATACCGCCTGCTCCAATGATCAGTATGGCTACCAGCACTTTAAGTATTCCTTTCACATATAATCGCTGTTTCATTCCTGTAACCCTCCCTAATAATAATTCACAATGTTATATATTATGATACTAACAAAATTCTCTTCCACACTCAACCATTTGAAGCTTACAGTTTCTGCAACCTCTAGTTGCACCGTTTAACAAATAAAATATACAGGATACGTCTCTTTTCCTTTACATCATTACAAAAAATGCCAGCCCTGCAGTCACCAGGAGATTCACTGCCAGCACAATCATAGTATTCCATTTGAAACGAACCGCCATTATAAAATCAATGGCATATCCGGCAAGCAGACCAAGGATAATGGCTGAACGGGCAATCCCCAGCCCTTCCGACAGATTCACACACTGGTTACACAGGGATATCATAATGTTAATCAGCAATCCCGCAATGACCGGCCTTATCCATTTACTGATGGTCTGGAAAATATTCAGCTGCATAAACGCATCATACAAATAGTACACTGTACTGACAAATCCGCAGGATACAGCAATACTACAGATAAATCCCACAACAGCAAACAAAATCCCAGCAGTCATGGAATGTCCTACATTTTGTCCCATGAAATATCCGATGCCTGTAAGGGTCTTGCACAAAATAGAACCCGGCAGAATATTTACCACCGAAACCAGCTGTCCATAGAATTGCTGTGCCGTTATCATTCCACTCTCCACAAAAATACCGTCTGCAATGGTCAGATAAGCATCTCCGCCTCCAAAGGACATCAGTACGGAAAGACCACTTTTCAGAATATAATCTATTACCTCCGGATAACGCAGGGCAACAAAACCACCTAACACTATCACCACCAGCAGCCAGACTGACAGATCGACAACCAACGACTTCTTATTGATTGTTACATCATGTTTCTTCTTTAACAAACTGGATACAAAACCATATGCTGCCAATCCAATCATGAAAAGCTCATCCATTACAAGCACTGCATTTGGTATCAGTTCCCTGGCAATTCCGCTTCCCGCCAGATAGATACCCCCTAAGACCGCCGCCACGATAAGATGCTTTACAGAATAGGTTCCTCTTGTATAAAACGCAAAGAAAAACACCAATGCCAGCAGTTGAACGGTGGACACGGAAACAATCGGTGCCTGTGTAAGCCCCAATAACTGGTAAATGTTCTTTCCACCCACCAGTAAAAATACGAGGAGCATCACACCAATGGTCTTAACCGCCTGATTTCTCCCACCTTTCCAGCCCTTCTTTTGAACCGAAAATATATACTGTGTCAGAAGCAGCATAATAAATGCCGATACTCCAATTGTCATAAATTCTACAAATCTTAAGACCTCAGACTGTACCAGTGAAAATGCCGTCAATAACAAAACCGTAGCAAACGCACCAGGAAATGCAATAGCTAAGGAACCCAGAATCATTCCTGGCCAGCCAAAATTTCTTCTGCCAAAAGAACCGGCAATTTCCACCGGCAGTGCCCCCGGTGTAATGCTTGCCACTACCACATCCTTATTATATTGTTCCTTCGTATCCAGCTTCTGTCTGTCAACAACCTCCGATTCAATAACCGGAATTAGTATACTTCCTCCTCCAAAACCAATACAGCCCACTTTTCCCATAGACAGGAAAAACCGAAGCAGCCCTTTCTTTTTTCCCATAATACCCTTATATGATCTATCAAAATAGCAAAATCATATTTCCCTTTCATTTTAGTAGGTTTTTATATATTACCATATTTTGGGATTCTTCACAAGAACATCCTGCAATCTCTATATTCTATGAAAACAACTGATCTTTCTCTAGTATTTCATCCAGAATCGCAAGTATTGTATTCAAGTCCTGTCTTATATCCTGACGACTCTGTTCCAAACGCTTTTCACTATACATATTCTTCTTTATTTCAAAAGAATCTTTGCCATTATTAATGGCAATATATGCAATCCCTTCTTTAAAACTGATGTTGGTATAACCATCCGCATATTCATCTGCCTTCAGGATATTTTCCATGAACTGAGGGGTCAGAATATAAAAGGCCATTTCCTCATCCGTTGCTTTCACCTCAAACTGATCATTAAATGCCATATTTTCCAGTTCGACAATTTTTTCCTTTGCTTCATATCCCAGAGATTTAACAGCAGAGTCAAATAAATCTTCCAAAATCCCTTTTTTCTTTTTCTTTCCTTTGCGTTCTTTAATCTTCACATAGCCTTTCATTTCTTTTCCTAACGGCATACGCACAAACGGTCCTTTAAAAACCGTCACCCAAGTCTTATGCCCATCGGAATCTTCATCTTCTCTCTCCAGTTCCAGATCACAATATGCTAACCTATGCCCTTTGTAGCTTCCCCTTAGATAATCGGAACCTGTGATTTTATCATAACCCGGCACGATACCGGAAGTCCGGATGGCATTCTCATTTAATTTATTACTCGGATCATACTCTTCAATCTCTATTTTCTCTGCAAGAATTTTCTGCACTACATTTTTCCCGATATAATCCTTTAATTCCTTTTTTGCATTTTTATAAATCTTTTCTCCCTTAAAACGATATACCAGCCCGGCAATTCCAAGCACCAAAAGAACCAAAAAAAGGATTGCGGATACCTGAGTCATTACGAAAGCAAAGAACAGACAGACTACGGACCCCAGCCCTGCAACTGCCCACAATATAAACAGCCGTTTTTCTTTCTTTTGTAACCTGCGAATTTCTTTTACGATTGCATTATCATCCATACCTTATCTCCCTCTTCATTTTTCATTTGTTGCTTTTCTTTTTCATTTTCAACCATTACTTTTCTGCTGGCGATTCATCCGAATGAACCGGCTCGGTTTTACGGATTTCTCCTGCCCGTTCAAATCCCCGTTTCGCCATGATAACAGCGATAATTTCATTGATAACTGCGGCAGCTGCAATGGTTCCCTTTACAATAACTGCAAGTTCCGACTCTCCGCCGCCCTCTAACGTAGCACACACAATCCCTGTAAATACAAGAGATACACCGGAGTGCGGAAGAAGGGTAAATCCGAGATATTTTTGCACAGTTTCCGGCATTTTCATCCACTTTGCACCAAGCCTTGCACCGAAATACTTTCCACAGGCTCTGACGATAATATAGATAAATGTATATAATCCTGCTCCCAGAATCAGATGGTAATCTAACGGAGCCCCTAAATCCACGATGGCTCCCAGCAGGCAGATTGCCAGAATCGGATGAAAATAATCCGTTACAGTCTTAAGTTTTTCATCTGGAAGCATATTGGAAAATGCAGCTGAAAAGGATACACCAAGCAGCATATAATTCAGTGTAATATTGGTAAACATCTTTGTGTTTAACAGATAACCCGCTGTCACCGTTACCGTAATTCCAACAATCAGGATTACAAGAGTAACTGCTTTTCCATTTGCCTTTTTCAAAACCAGACCGGCAGCAAGTCCAATCAAAGCACCCACCACAATCGGCAGAAAAATCATCACAGGAATCATAAGGAGCGACACAGAGCCTCCGGATACATTTCTCGCGATAAATGCATTGACTGTAAAAAATACAGCAATACCAACAATATCATCTAACACTGCCATAGGAAGCAGTGTATTGGTAACAGGACCCTTGGTATGAAACTCGCTGACAATAGATAATGCCGGTGCAGGTGCGGTTGCCAGGGCAATTCCACCAAGTGCAAATGCCAGATAAAACGGAATCCCCGTATATTGAAACACAATTCCAAACGCCAGCGACACCAGTAAAAACGTGCCAAGGGACTGTGTCAGTGTTGTAACCATCAACGCCTTTCCATAACTCTTAATCCGTCTCCACACAAGCTCCGTTCCTAGCATTAATCCGAATGCACACTGCATCCACATGATGATCATTTTATACCACGATGCACTTAAAACATCCTGTGGGAGAAGTGCCACTGCATTGGGACCAAATATCATTCCCGCAATCAGCCATCCTAAAATTGCCGGCAGTTTCAGTTTACTAATCACTTTCCCCAATAAAAAAGCAATGAGCAGTGTAACAAGCCAATATAATATATGCAAAACCATATCTCATTCTCTCCTTTTCTATTTCGAAATTACCTATACCATTCTGCCTGCATAATCTTTCGAATTAACTGCAGTTAATATATAGTATATTCTCTTTAACGAAAACAACTCTATTTCAAAAAATATCATTTTATTTTACAATGCATTCTCCTCCAGCCAGGATATCATGTCATCCAATTCCAGCGGCTTGCTATATAAATATCCCTGAAAAGCATCACATCCGAGTTTTTTCAATTCATCCCGTTGTTCCTCTGTCTCCACCCATTCTGCAATGGTAGTAAAATGCAAGGACTGTCCCAGATAGACAATCGACGCAATGATATCGCTATTTCTCTGATTTTCCAATATATCCTTTGTCAACGCCCGGTCCAGCTTTACAACATCAAAATAGTTTGTCTGAAGATAAACCAAAGAAGTATGTCCCATTCCAAAATCATCAATCAAAAACTTGTGCCCTTTGCTCTTTATATTATTCAGTTTATCAATAATATCAATGGAAGAGGAAAGTGCATCCTGTTCCGTGATTTCCAGACAGAACCGCTCATTGGCAATGTTGTATTTTTTCATACAGTTATCAATGCATTTTTCAATGCCATCCCATTCCAATGACGTATTTGTAATATTCACTGACACTTTAAAATCCGAATCGGTATGATTGCCGATCTCTACAATTGCCTTTGATGCTTCTTCAAAAATGTATTCTTCAATGTTATGTAATATCTTCTTCTCTTTTGCAAGCTGAATAATCAATGGGGGATAAATAAACCCTACTATCGGATGCTGCCAGCGAATTAACGCCTCCGCACCAATAAACCTTCCATTACAATCCACCTGTGGCTGGTACATGAGAAACAACTCATTTTTCCTGACTGCCTCCTCTAACTCCGCTGCCAGAAGCCTTGCCACATTGCCAATTTCATCGTCCCGTTGCGTCAAAGCAGAAATAGAATTACTCTCCTCTTCTCTTTGCAGCTCTGCAACCAGCTTTCTGACATTTTCCATCAGACGTTTTTCACTTTGCTCCTCAAACATATGTACAAAAGGTCTGTAAATGAATACGCCGATTACCAGACAAAATGCCTGTAGCACAGCCCCTCTCCAGGAACCGGTTGCCTGATACCCACTTAAAAGCACTGGGGTTGTCCATTCCACCTCATTTATAATATGGGGAACCAGACCAATATAAATTGCAGCGTATGTAATCAGACAGTTCACAAGCGGCACCAGCATAAACGGAATCAGAAAAATGGGATTTAAAATTACCGGAACTCCAAACAGAACGATTTCACTGATATTAAACAGTACACTAGGGGATGCCATCACTGCAAGATTACGGACACTTTTCTTTTTTGCAAACAAAAGAATTGCAATCACAAGACACAACACCGCACCAGTGCCACCCATAATCACGAAAACATCCTGGAAGGTTTTGCTAAAAATACCTGCTGTAACATCTGTAAAATTCTGTTTGATCACTACATCCAGCACGTTATGTCCATGCATTCCGAAAAACCACAAAAAATGTGTGATAAATACCACGGCAACACCTGCACCAAGACCATTATCAAAAGACTGTAGAACATGATTTACAACCCGTTCCATCAGTTCCTGCAGACCATTTACATCAAAGATAATACGAAGCAGCTGATGAAATAACGCAAAGAAAAGCAGAATAAAAATTGCAGGTAATATTCCTTCCACAGCCTCTAAATACACACTATCTGTATTAGTTCCCTGCTTTTTTAACCGAAATGCCCGTCTATCCTTGATGGCAAAGAAAAGTTTCCCCGAAATCAGGGCAACAAAAAGTGCCGTAAATGTATTCATATTGCTGAAGGAACTTACTGAAAAATCATCATACTGAATTCCTGAATATCCGGCAATTGCTGCCAGGGTAATAATTGCAAGAATCACAATGTCCGCATTCCCCACATAAATGCCGGTTCTTTTCCTTTTAATCATAGAATAACTGATACTGGTGGTAACCGCCAGAATAACTGCAAAAAACTGATTCACTCCCTTATGAATAAACTGCAGGATCTCCACTACCCGACCATCCCATAATCTGGTCAGAAACTCCTGATATGCCGGAACCGGAAGACTTGCAAACATCAGCGACATATAACCTGCCACCAATAACGGAATCAGCATAATCATCCCCTGCCGGATTGCTCCAAGCGCACAGCTGCTTTCAATCCGGTCTGTTAATCTCATAATCGTTTTTTTCATCCAATCCATACCCCGTATATCCCCTTATCTCAATAGTTATTGTTCCCCATCTGTCCTTTGCCTGACCGGCAAAATCTTCTCCTGTTAAATATACCTCTATATTAGCACTTTCCAACTGGCAGTTCAATAGAATTGAATACACAGTAGAAAGGAGCATTTCCAAAAGATACAAACATCTTTATAAGGAAATACTCCTAATATGAACTACTATCTCTGTATATATACTTTCCAACTTAAGTCATATGCCTTTTATAGAAAAGCATGCAATTCCTGCCACAACACGCTCGCAAAATCATCTATGACTCCACTGCCTGCAATTCATCTGCCAGGCTGCTTAATGCTTCTACCATCGCCTCAACTTCATCGGTAATACTGCTGTTCATTTCACTGGTCTCCAATGTCTGGTTAGAATGTGCCGTAACCTCTTCAGTAGCAGCCGAAATCGTCTCAATTCCCCGGATCACCTGTTCGTTGGCATCATTCAAACCTGCTACCAGTTTATCCAGCTTCTCCACTTCATGGTACACATTTTCTACCTTTATGGTAATTCCCTCAAAGCAGCGGGCCGTATTGTTTGCTACTTCATTCTGTTCCTCTGCATTATGCAGCATATCCTCGATTACATCAACCATGCTTGACAATTCATTGGAAACATTATTAATCAGCTCTGTAATGTTAACCGTAGCATCCTTTGTCTGGGTTGCCAGATTGGAAATCTCAGATGCCACCACCGCAAAGCCTCTGCCTGCCTCACCTGCTCTGGCAGCCTCTATACTTGCATTTAAGGCAAGCAGGCTGGTCTGAGTGGTTACCCCATTAATCAGTCCAATGATGGACTGCATTTTTTCTGCATATTCATTTAATTCTGCTATCTCATCTGAGACATCCTGATTCGACTTATTGGAAAGTTCTACGTGACGAATCAGCTCATCAATATTCGTCTTAGAAGCTGCAATTTCTTCTCTGGTAGCTCCGATATTATCGGATATTGTAGCCGTTGATGTGCTGACATGACGGATTGCCTGGTCGATTTCCGCTGTCTTTTCCATCTGCATCTGGATAGAATCTGACGTCTCGCCGGTTCCCTGGGTTACCTCTTCCATAGACATCTTGGTCTTGTTTGCAGTATCACTTAATATCTCCATTTTCTCTGATACAGTACCGATGTTCTCCGTCATCTGACCAGATACCCGAAGGATTTGATCCATAAGCTTTGCGGTTTTTTCCTGTTCCGTCTTAATCTGCTCCATACGATTTTGGTTGGTCAGTTCCGCAGCTTTGGTACTCATGGTTAAATACAGTGTAAACAAAATCAATGAAGCTATACGGATTTCTACATTCGGCAAATCTTCCGATGTAATCAGATGATTCGCTGCCAAATAGATTGTCTGTGCAATGTTAACCAGCGTAACAGACAGCATGTACAGGAAAATCAGTTTATTATCATTATAGCACAGCATAATTACAGCCATCATAATAGCATATACATAGGCAATCGGTGAAATGGTAGTAAAAATAATAAATACATAAAAAATTAAAAATCCTACCGCCATCACATACTTTATCTGCATAGTCTCTTTATCACGGGCAACCAAGACTTTACAGATAATGTATGGCACCAGTGCCAGCACTGTAAAAATCAGAAAATAGGATAAAGATCTACTCTTCTTCAATACCTCTACTAAATAACATGCAATTAAAATAAAATCCATTACAGTGTAGGAAAACATCGCCGTCTGATTAACACGGCATTCATCTGAAACATTACTAAAATCCATTATATTCTTCCTCCTCATGTAAATTATTTTATCCCTTCCCCCTAAGTGCTATATCGGATAAAACTTTTCAAATATTATAACATATTTTGTAACAAATGCCAAACAAAAATAAGGGGGAAGTAAAAAATCACTTTACTCTTTTAATTATATTTTACATTTGAATGCATTCTCGTTCATGTATATTCCTACCTATTTGGTATTCTATTTTCAATTATTTTTATTACCATCCATGGTTCTCCAGCCAATCACTTATTTTTACTTCTCTGTTATGTTTTTGTAAAATATCGTATTTCCCCAATACACATTCACCGGAAATCACTCCATCTGCCATATAAAACACCCGGTCACAACGACTGGCAACCTTGCTGTCATGTGTTACAATAAGAACACTCATACCTTCCCGGTTTAATCTTACAAACTCTTCCATAATTTCTTCCGAGGATGCTTTGTTTAACGCTCCGGTTGGTTCGTCAGCAAATAGAAGTTCCGGGTGATTCATCATTGCTCTGCAAATACATGCTCTTTGGAGCTGCCCTCCGGAGACCTCTGTTACTTTCCTATTCTCCAGTCCTGCAATTCCTACCTTTTTCATCAGTATAGCCGCCTCATTCCTTAACACGGCTTCGCTTTTTTTGTCTCCTCTTTTTGTCTTCTGACTCTGATGTGCCGGAAGAATGATATTATCCATAATATTTAAGTTTGGCAGCATATTCATCTGTTGAAATACAAATCCCATCTTATTTAACCGCATATCGGCTCTCATATCCTCAGAATAAGTACAAATATTATCTCCGTCAAAAAGCACCTCACCTTCATCCGGTCTGTCCATTCCTGATAACTGATATAACAGTGTGGATTTACCGGAACCCGATGGACCCATAACAGCAGCCATCTCCCCCTTATTCATAGAAAAATTCACATTAAATAATATATTTTCCTTACATAGTCCAACTGTTTTAATCACTTCATCCATATCTATTCTCCTCCTCTGCAGCATTCTACAGCTTTAATACTTTTTATTCCGTTACTTCCCAGATATACTGCCAATATTACAGCGAAAACTCCCACCAGAATATCCAGCGCCACTGACCACATATGAAACGTAAACCGGAATCCCTCTGCCCCTAAGGATTTCAGTGCTGCTCCGCAGATTCTTTCCCCCAGAGTACAGCCACATATTGTTCCAAGTATGATTCCTGCTAATGTATATGGTACGCAGGATTTCCAGAAGCTTTTCCTTATATCCAGACTTCGAAATCCCATTGCTTTTTTTATGGAAATCATATTTCTCTGGTTTGCTATCATCATTCGGACAAACATCATGATAACTAACAAAATAATCAGGGATGACACCATTTTAACCAGTATGGATACCTGCCATACCTGATTAAGTGTCGGACCATA
>JBJEJE010000041.1:0-69476 GCA_051877755.1 Lachnospiraceae bacterium
ACATTATATGTCTTATGTACAACTTATCCTACAAAACCCGACAAAATAGTTGAAAAAGTCTCATTTATCCTTTAAAATATAAATAATTGTAACTATATAATGAGTCTGGAGAGGAGTGCCGAAAATTGGGGAAACGGTTAAACATTGGACTTTTTGTCGACGATATTGATGCAGTATTTACAAAAGAGGCAGTAAAGGGTGCTGAATTGGGGGCAATTGCCATAGATGCCAACATGTATATCTTTCCGGGAATGTATCTGGATGGGACAGATATCTCTGATCATCATGTACGATATGAATATCAGTATAATACCCTGTTTCAGTTTGTAAGTGAAAAACACATAGATGTGCTGTATGTAATGATGGGGATGATCGGCTGCCGGGTAGGTGAGGCACAGCGGACAGCATTTTTAGAACAGTTTTTGGGAATACCTATTGTAACACTCTATACCAAAATGGATGGTTATGCCTCTATCATTTTTGACAATCAGATTGCATTTATGCAGGGAATCCGCCATCTGATTGTGGATCATGGTGTAAGAAAGATTGGCTATGTCAGCGGCCCTAAAACCAATGTGGATGCCATGCAGCGTTTGGAGGCCTATCAAAAAGTGCTTGCAGAGCAGGGTATCCCATATAGGGAAGACTATGTTATTTATGGGAATTTTGAAGAAAGCAGCGAACCTTTCATCGGTGCCTTTGTAGAAGCCACACCGGAATTAGAGGCCATTGTTTTTGCCAATGACCGTATGGCATTAGGTGGATATCGTGCATTTTCCAAAATGGGAATTCATGTAGGACGCGATCTCCTGGTGGTCAGCTTTGACAATTCTTCCTTCGCCTCCAGTCTGACACCGCCACTTACCACAGTGGAAGCCAATGCAGCAGAACTCTCTTATAAAGCCATTGCCAGTGCAGATGAATTTATCAAGACAAAACGACTGGACAATCTCCGGGTAGACACACATTTAGTGCGGCGCTCTTCCTGTGGTTGTCTGGATTTTGATTATCAGACCATGTCTGAACGGCTTGGTATTCACTTTTCGAAAGAGAATGAAAATATTACAGCTATGATGGAAAATATTCATAGTTACCTCTTTAGCGATTATATACAGGGTGATGCATTACAGCAGATTAAAAATGATCTTGCTGTCTTTGTCCGGCTGCTTACTGAAGTGATTAAAAATGAAGACTGGAATAATTATGAGAAAGATATCAAGATTATATTCTCTCAAATCATCTCCCAGCCTTTGTTCCGATACACCACTGCTGAAATGTTTTCTAATGTATTAATGTCTTTGGAGCACGAACTCCGCACATTTTACACCGAAACAGCACAGCACTTAAAACTGGCAGAATTATTCTCTTCCTTTTACCGGGAACTTTCCATTACGAATTGGCAGGTTATTCATGGACATCAGGAAGGCATGGAGCGGATGTCCCGCCTTATCAACAACATGACTGTCGATATGTTTCAGATTGAAGATGGAAAACAGATTCCTTATGAACGGGCACTGGATTCCCTCTCTTCTGTCGGTGTTAAAAGTGCATATCTTTTTACCTACGAAAAACCAATCCATCATCCGCGGGAACAGCGTTTTGAAAAACCAAAACAGATCCTTTTCCGTGCCTGCTATAATGATAACAAGGCTGTGGGTATCCCGGAGGAACAACAGTATATTTCTGTTGATGATATATTTGCAAATGACAGGCTTCCTGCCAGCCATCGTGTTACCATGGTATTGTCACCTCTATTTTCCAGTGAGGACTTATATGGCATCCTGATGTGCGAGCTGCATCATGAGCATTTCCATAATGTGGCTCCTATCACAGTGCAGATTTCCGTAGCCATGAAATCTCTCATGCTATTAGAACAACAAAGGAAAATTCATCAACAGTTAGAAGAAAATCTTGCCAAAATATCAGAAAGTAATGACCTTTTATCTGAAATATCCAAGACTGACCAGCTTACCGGTCTCTGTAACCGCTGGGGATTCCTGGACTATGTACAGACTATTATAAACAATCCAAAAAATCATGGCAAAGAAATTCTGGTACTGTATGCAGATATGGATAACCTGAAAATGATCAATGATGAATACGGTCATGACGAAGGAGATTTTGCTTTAAAGGAGATTGCATCCATTCTCCGGGAAGCCTTCCGGAACACGGATGTCATTGCACGTTTTGGCGGTGATGAATTTGTTGCCTTCGCTCTTCTTGGCATTTCCAATTACGAGAATATTATGAAACTTCGGATTGCAGAAATTACAGCCCGTCATAATAAAATGGTAAACAAACCTTATCCAATTGAAATGAGTACCGGAATCTGTGAAACCACCTGCAATTCTGACTTTGACATTTCAAAGGTCTTAGAAACCGCTGACAAAAAACTCTATACGGAAAAACGGAACAAAAAAGAAAAAAAGAAACAGGGGACAAATCCCCTTTAGAATACCATTCTGCATTGACATACCGGGAAGCCGGGCAATCTTGATTGCCCGGCTTCCCTTATATGAGACAGGAATCCTATACCGGTTTACTATTATCCGGCAGTTTTTCCTGCTGCTCCTCTTTTTTCTTTGTTGCATCCCGAAGCAGTTTGTAACAGGATGCAGCCACCGGCACACCGAGCAGCATTCCAACAACGCCACCAAGACCACTTCCGATAATGATGGCAGCAAGCACCCAGATTCCCGGAAGACCAATAGAAGAACCAACCACCTTTGGATAGATCAGATTACCTTCTATCTGCTGTAAAACTACAAGAAATACCAGAAAAACAATCATCTGCTTCAAATCTACCGTTGCAATCATAAAGGCTCCTAAAACTGCACCGATATATGCACCAAACACAGGGATCAGAGCTGTCAATCCCACCAATGCACCGATAGAACCAGCATATGGCAACCGCAAAAGCGACATTCCAAGGGTACACAGCGTCCCAAGAATCACAGCTTCTGTTACCTGTCCTAAAATAAAGCTGGAAAAACATCCATGTACAACCTCTAATACATAAACAACCTTTTCATAAACCGATGTCTTCATAAATGCCTTCAGCATCCGGTTGATTGCAGTTCCCACACTCTCTTTACATCCTAATACATACAAACTGAAAATCAAGGCAACTACCGCATTGGCTATAGCCCCCACAACAGAGCCAACAATATTGGTGGCAGAAGTAAGGATTCCCTTGGTTCCTGTCATCAAACCGGCAGATAATTTGCTAATGATATTCCCCCAATCCAGATTGATATTCCGAAGTTGTTTCTGCAACGTTGGTAATTGGCCTGATTTGTCAATCAAAAAATCATTTATCTTATTTAAAACATCCGGCACATCCTTAGAAATAACTACAAAGCAATCCACCACCTGCGGAATTACCAGATACAGAACAAAAAGTATAAGTAAAACCAGAAGAACAAAGGAAAGTACCATACAGATTCCCCGCCTTGACTTATTGATCCAGGCATTCTTACTGTTTGGAAAATAAATCTTTTCAAGACGTACCATTAAAATATTTAACACATAAGCAACTACACATCCTAAGATCAGAGGATAGGCAACGGATAACAGTGTACCGCCCCAGCTAATAATCACCTTAAAATATATAACAAACAAAAATAACAATGCCGCCGTAAATCCATATTGTAAGAAACGTTTATAATTCATGTTCTTTACCTCCCAAACAAACCTATATATCTTTTTTCCATTAAATGAAAATAGTATACCACATACAGATAAAAATACAATATTCTTTCCTATTTTACATGAATTTTACTCAACCATATATTGATACTCTCTCTCTTTTTTGATATGATATAATTTATATTATGGGTACGACATCAGCAGGAGGAGATTATGGATTCGGAAACACAAAACATTTACTCTACAGCAATGTCCATTGCTGACAAAATCGATAAACATTTAATGCAGACAAGTGTATCAAACGAAAGCGTCAAAGAACTTCTACGCATGGATCTTCGCAATTTTCTTATCTTTCTTACCATTGCCGATCATGTAGTGGCAAAGGACGAGGTTCGTTACATTAATAAATCCCTAGGATATAGTTTTGATGATGACACAATGAAAAGTTTTGCCACCAGCAGTTCTATCATAAGAGAAGATTTCTTGAACAGTCCGCCTGCTTCCATGCGTTACTTTTTAGATTATGCAAAGGATGATTTTATCGTACATGAATCAAAATATTATGATATTAAGAAACTTTACATTCTTACTTTTCAGGCTATAGGAGAAGATTTTCTCTCAAGCTGCAAACACATGGATGTAACCGAGGTAAACCAGCTTACCCGTTACCGTTTTATGCTGGAAAGCAAAATGCGGGCCTATACAAAAAGCGGCGGTGTTGCACCGGCACGGCCTGACAGCATTCCCTTCAAGCTAAAATCCAAAGAAACAGCTCAGGCAGAACCAGAAACCCAGTTTATCGGCAGTATTACCGGCGGGGATAAAACCATCGCAGATTTGGATACTCTTCTGGCTGAACTGGATGATTTAATCGGACTTGCTTCTGTAAAAGCCGAGGTCAAGGATCTGATCAATCTTTTAAAAATCATTGATATCCGGAAGAAAAACGGACTGAAAGCACCTTCTGTAACCAAACACTTTGTATTTACCGGTAATCCGGGAACCGGTAAAACTACGGTTGCAAGACTGCTCTCCCAGATATATTGTGCTCTTGGAATCCTTTCACAAGGTCACATGGTAGAAGTTGACCGTTCCGGACTTGTAGCAGGATACATGGGACAGACTGCCATCAAAGTAAAAGAAGTCGTTGACCGTGCTAAAGGAGGGGTTCTTTTCATTGACGAAGCTTACTCTCTTGCCAGCGAAACTCCCGGCGGCGATTTTGGTCAGGAGGCAATTGATACCCTGGTAAAAGCAATGGAAGATAACCGGGAAGACTTAATCGTCATTGTAGCCGGGTATCCGGATCTGATGGACAAATTTATCAAATCAAATCCGGGATTAAAGTCCCGTTTTCAGAAAACCATTCATTTCCCGGATTACAGTGCGGATGATTTATACAAAGTATTTCTTAAGTTCTGCAAGGAAAATGACTATCAGATCAGTCCGGAAGGCACCACCTATTTAAAGGATCAATTGGAAGAATATGTCCGTAATTCCGATCAATATTTTGGAAATGCCCGTGACGTAAGAAACTTTTTGGACATTGCCATATCTGCCCAGGCAAACCGTCTGCTGGCAGAGAATGCAACCTCTCCGGATGCACTTGTAACTTTATTACCGGAAGACCTTTCATTTATTTTTAATAAGGAGGCGGATCCTGCATGACATTACTCGCCTATCAGATTTTTCAAACTGTTGTGGAACAGGGAAGTTTTCAGCGTGCAGCAGAGGTACTGAATTTAACTCCTTCTGCCATCAGCCATGCCATTTCCACGGCAGAAAAAGAGTTGGGATTTCCCCTGTTTAACCGCAATAAAAGCGGTGTCACCCTCACCAGCTATGGCGAAAATTTGCAACCCTATATCCTGACCGTGTTAAACAGTGATGCCAAACTGCAGCAGGCAATATTGGAATTCAACGGATTGACCCATGGCTCAGTAAAAGTCGGAACTTTTTCTTCTGTCTGCAGCAGTTTTGTTCCTGATTTAGTGACCAGTTTTTCCAAGCTTCATCCAAATATCGAAATCAAAATATACCAGGGAACCTATGATGATGTATACAGTTGGATTAAAACCGGTGTTGTAGACTTAGGCTTTCTTTCGGAATCCAGCCGCAAAGAACTTCCCATCATTCCACTCTACGAAGACGAACTGCTCTGCGTTGCACCGAAGTCATTTCATCCAAAACACCGCAGTCATATAGAACTGGAGGAACTTCAAAACCAGAAATTTGTATCCCAGCGGGAAAGCACCGATGCGGACATACAAAATTTATTCCAAAAATACCAGATTACGGTACATTCTTCCTGTCATGTAGTAGATGACTTAAGTACCATTGCCATGGTTGCCGCAGGTCTCGGAGTCTGCATCATGCCCCGTCTTGTTATGCAGAATATTCCATACGAGGTCAATATGTACCCATTAAAACCTGCTGAACACCGAACTATCGGGCTTTGTGCCTTGAATACAGATCTGATGGCTCCTGCCGTCAAATCCATGCATAAACATATATTAAAATATTTTAAAAATCTTCAAAAGGATAATTAGAGAAAAAAGAAATTTTCAAAAAACAAAAATACACAAATTTATGACAATAACGTTCCTGATGCAATCTCATAACGTTTCCAACGCTGTCATAAATTTGTGTATTATAATTTACTGAAGTTTTTCCTTGCCACCCATGTATGGCTGCAATACCTTTGGAATATTAACCGTTCCATCTGCATTCAGATTATTCTCCAAAAATGCAATCAGCATACGAGGCGGTGCAACCACTGTATTATTCAGAGTATGTGCAAAATACTTGCCATTCTCGCCATCTACACGAATCTTCAGCCGTCTTGCCTGTGCATCCCCTAAGTTGGAACAGCTTCCCACTTCAAAGTACTTCTTCTGACGTGGAGACCATGCTTCCACATCAATGGATTTTACCTTAAGGTCTGCCAAATCACCGGAACAACATTCTAATGTACGAACCGGAATATCCAGGCTCCGGAATAAGTCCACTGTATTCTGCCACAATTTATCAAACCACATCGGACTTTCCTCCGGCTTACATACCACAATCATTTCCTGCTTTTCGAACTGATGAATACGGTAAACACCACGTTCTTCAATACCATGAGCCCCTTTCTCCTTACGGAAACAAGGTGAATAACTGGTCAAAGTCTTTGGAAGCTCATCCTCTTTGATAATCGTATCAATAAATTTACCAATCATGGAATGTTCACTGGTTCCAATCAGATAAAGGTCTTCTCCTTCAATCTTATACATCATGGCATCCATTTCAGCAAAACTCATAACACCGGTTACCACATTGGAACGAATCATAAATGGCGGTACACAATAGGTAAATCCTCTGTCAATCATAAAATCTCTTGCATAAGAAATAATGGCTGAATGTAATCTTGCAATATCTCCCATGAGATAATAGAACCCATTACCTGCTACTTTACCAGCAGCATCCAGATCAATACCATTAAACTTTTCCATAATCTCTGTATGGTATGGAATCTCAAAATCCGGTACGACCGGTTCCCCGAACTTTTCAATCTCAACATTCTCGCTGTCATCTTTACCGATTGGAACAGAAGGATCAATAATATTTGGAATCACCATCATAATCTTCAATATCTTTTCCTGTAAATCCTTTTCCTGCTCCTCCAAGGCAGCAAGCTCAGCCGAACGCTCTGTTACAAGCTTTTTCGTTGCCTCTGCTTCTTCCTTCTTTCCCTGCGCCATCAAAGCACCAATCTGTTTGGAAATCTTATTCCGGTCAGCCCGAAGTGCATCCGCTTTTCCTTTTGCCTCACGGCTCTTTTTATCCAGCTCAATCACTTCATCCACCAGTGGTAACTTCTCATCCTGAAATTTATTCTTGATGTTCTGTTTTACGACGTCAGGATTCTCGCGTAAAAATTTAATGTCGATCATGTTCTCTCTCCTCTTTCTAGATTTGACCATTGCAAAAACGGGAATCTGTTCTACACATCAATCCCTATTCTGTAGTCCATTAATATCCTAATATCTTACTATATAACTGCATATATTTTACAGCAGATTTATCCCAGGAGAAATCCTCCTTCATGCCTCTTAATACCATCTTATTCCAATCTTCTCTGTGATCATAATAAATCTGCTTGGAATAATTGATAATCTTTAACATCTCATCTGCATTGTAATTCTTAAATGAAAATCCGGTTCCAGTTCCTTCATACTCATTATAAGGAACTACCGTATCCTTAAGACCTCCTGTCTCTCTTACAATTGGAACTGTACCATAACGCAGAGAAATCAACTGTGTCAGTCCACATGGTTCAAAACGGGACGGCATCAACATTGCATCTGCTGCAGCATACAGCTTATGCGCCCTTTCATCAGAATAGAAAATATTAGCAGATACTCTGTCCGAATATACCCACTGGTAATGTTTGAACATATTCTCATACTTTGCTTCACCGGTTCCAATTACGACAAACTGTACATAAGGATCCACGATTCCCTCCATTACCCAGTCTACCAAGTCTAAACCTTTCTGGTCGGTCAGTCTTGAGATAATACCAATCATATATTTATTCTCATCCACCGGTAACCCAAGTTCCTTCTGAAGTTCCATCTTATTAATTGCCTTTCCCTTCTTGAAACTTCTTATATTGTAATTCTTAAATATTTTCCCATCTGTATTTGGATTATATACATCATAATCTATACCATTTACAATACCACAAAGCTTCTGGTTATGGAAACGCAGCAGATCATCCAGATTCTCACCATATTCCGGTGTCTGAATCTCACCGGCATAAGTATCACTCACTGTTGTAATATAATCTGCATATACCATACCTGCCTTTAACATATTACCATCTTTATAAAATTCCATCCGGTCCGGTGTAAATACATAGTCCGGAAGTCCGGATATATACTTAAAGGTCTTTACATCCCATACACCCTGGAACTTCAGATTGTGAATCGTCATAATCGTCTTGGTTCCATAGAAAAATGGGTTGTCTTTATAAAGTGTTCTCAAATACACTGGCACAAGCCCTGCCTGCCAGTCATGGCAATGAATCACGTCCGGTTTAAAATTGATAACAGGGAGGATTGCCAGTACTGCCTTACTAAAGAATGTAAACTTCTCAATATCAAAACGGATTGTACCATATGGTGCCCAGCCTGAGAAATAATACTCATTGTCAATAAAATAATATGTAATTCCATCTAACTGGCAAGTCATGATTCCAACATGCACATTTTCAAACCGCTTGCCCAAATCCATATAAAAATGGTGTACATACTGAAATTTCTCTCTATACTCCCATGGAATACAGGTATAATTCGGGATTACAACTCTGACATCATACTCATCCTTCGGAAACATTTTCGGAAGTGCACCTACAACATCTGCTAATCCGCCAGTTTTAATAAATGGAACACACTCTGAAGATACAAATAAAATATTTTTCATATAACACCCTCCAAAATGAAATCTACCATGAACCTGCATGGTTCAATGCCTTCTTATACATTATAACTGTTTTGACAAAATCTGTCTACTTTTCCAATTCATTTTCTGTTTCATTTTTTTAATTCATCTAATGTTTTCTTATAAGACTCCATAAATTCTCTTATAAAATCCCGAACCTCCGGTAAATCCATCTCTGTCAGTTTCCTGTAGACTGCAGCTTTTGCACTGGCAAATTCTTTATTTCCTGCCTTTTCCTCTTCTATACATTTTATATAGGCAGACAATCGATCAGCCGCTTTTACCAGTTTCCACAAATATGCTTCATCTTCCCGGGGAAATAAAATAGAAGCATATTCCTCATAAAGATAATCCGGCAGCATAGATAACAACTCATTTGCCGCCTGCTTTTCAACATTTTTATAAGCTTCCTTTGTTTCTGCATTATAGTACTTAATCGGCGTTGGCATATCGCCTGTTATGATTTCCGTACAATCATGATACATTCCAATCAATGCAGCGCGCTCTGCATTTAAATGACTGCCATATTTTTTGTTGCTGATTAATGCCAGCACATGGGCAATCATACCCACCTCCAGGGAATGTTCACTGATATTTTCCGGATAGGAATTACGCATCAATGCCCACCGGTTAATATACTTCATCCGTGATATCATCGCAAAAAACGGACTATCATATTCCTTATATTCTTCTCTTTCCATACTCTCTCCCTTTCCAGATTTCTAATTCATCAACAGCCCGGTGTGCAACACATATTGCAGAAAAGATTTGCCAGACAAAGTTTCAGGCAAAACGTGGTACTATCCATCTCCGGCATACCATATCCTGCTCCCCGGCTTTCATACCATGTGCCGCCATTCTGCATAACATTATAAAACTGTTGATACTCTGCATTTCCCGGTTCCATTCGCATTGCAGTCAGAATATGTTCTAACGCCTTTGCCTGATTACCAATACCCTGATTTGCAATAGCAGATATATAATACCACCTTCCGGTTCTATTCTCAATATCAGACAGCACTCTTAATGCAGACTGGTAATCACCACCCCGGATATAATTCATTGCAGCATTCAAGTACGTACTCTCTTTATCCTCTCCATAGGAATTTCTATCAGAACGACCGAAACCGCCAAAACCACCAAATCCCCCATAATTACCGGTAGAACTGCTGGTTTTTCCAGACCTTTCATCCATGATTATCTGATATGCCTGCTGAATCTCTTTAAACCGTTCTTCCGCCTGTTCTTTATTAGGATTATTCACATTGGCATCCGGATGATACTTCCGGCTTAGATTTCTATATGCTTTTTTTATTTCATCTTCCGATGCATTTGGTGAAACACCTAATATATCATATGGATTTTTCATGTTTTTCCTCCATATCTTTCATTCTCTTCTTTTTTACCTCTTCATATCTTGTCCATATTCCGGAATAAATAATATTGCGAAGAATTTCTGCATCCTCAATGATTGGCAGTTTTTCAAATTCCTTTGCAAACTCTGCAGCTATCATTACCAGAAGCTGTTTTATCCACTCATCAAAATTCTCCTGTTTCTCCTTTTCCAAAAATGGATTAAAGCATCCTTTTTCTCTGTCTTTTTCCAGGTCATCATAGGCATCTATGATATAAACAAATTTTCCAAGATAAAATCCTGTCTTTCGAAGATATGTTTCCCACTCATCCTGCTTTATTACAAATATTTCTGCCAGCATATTTCCAAATTTACCGGAAAGCATATCAATATCATTTATCTTTTTCTGTTCTAAGTGAGAAAGCTGTTCCATATTCAACTTTACAGTTTCTGTCTGCCTTTCATATTCTTTTTCAATCTGTTTTACCGTTTTAGAAATGGTCTTTCCATAAACTGCTTTGCCAAGTTTTTTTTCATCCTGATAATCATCACGACATTTATACCAGGAAAGCAACAGACTCATATCTGCTACATAATCAAGTATCTCATTCTTTTTTACCCGTTGTTTACCAACCGGATGTGCAATACAGCGTTCTAAAGCCTCTGTTTCCTGCGGTTCATATAACCGGCTTAAAAGCAACGCCAAAAATGTCATATCATAACTTAGAGATAGCTGTCCTCGCACACCGCACTTCTTCTGAAGCGACTTGCAAAGTCCGCAGTAATATGAACGGTACTCCTGAAATTCCTTAATCTTAAGTTCCGGCTTGTTGACCACCACATAACCATACATTCTCAATCATTCTCCCATCAGCTTCTTCTCTTAAACTGGTATTTACACTTCGGGCAGGTTACCATGATTTTCCCTTTTCCCCTAGGAATCCTGATTTTCTGTCCACATTTTCTACATTTGTATATACGATATGGCTCTGCTGTCTGCTTTCCATATTTGATACGATATTTCACCTTCGCAAATGCATTACGGATTCCCCATGTAGCATTTAAAAATTTCTGGTTTTGAGCATACCGCTTATTTATATTTCTGGACAAGATGCGAACATAGGCATAAATGATCATAGCCCAGCAAAGAATCTGTAAAAATGGTATCCGTACAAACATTCCGATCAATGCAATGACCAATGCTGTCCAAATCAGAAAACTGGATAATTGGTCCACACCATATCTTCCCTGCATAAAATTAAGCATTTTCTGTCGAAATCCTACTTTTTGGTTCATAAGCTGACTCTCCTTTTACTTTGATGATTATCAACTATATACCACTTTTGTGTCTATTTTATGTTCATTTCTTCCCTTTTTATCACATTTAATGCAAAATATTCCAGTGTTGCTTTGCATATAACATTTTCTTTTTCATCTTCAAATACAACATCATAAGTTAAAATTGTCTTTCCTGCCTTCACTTCTTGTGCAGCCACTTTCATTTTCTTCATTCCAACGGCCGGATTTAAATAGTGAATATGACCAGATATGGTCGTCACATACCTTCCATGGGTCATTGCAGCAGTTCCAGCTACAGAATCTGCCACAGCAAACAGGCAGCCTCCATGAACCGTACCAAAAGGATTTAAAACCTTTTCTCCCAGTTGAAGAATCGCCTCCACATATCCCTTTTCAATCCGATCTACCGAAATAGGAAGAAATTCCATAAAACCATGGGATTGTTCAAGCCTGTTTTTTAAAAACTCATACTCTTTTTCCATTATACGCTTACCTGCTTTCCCAAATATATAACAATAAAAAAGGATGATAGCCTTCACTACCACCCAATAATAAAAGCGCGAGACGGGGATCGAACCCGCGACCCCCTCCTTGGCAAGGAGGTGCTCCACCGCTGAGCCACTCGCGCACGTCTTAACGACAGGTATTAATATACCAAATGAAAATATATTTGTCAACAAAAATTTTTATTTTTTTTACAAAATATTTATAATATATTTTCTTATATAGAAAAGCTCAAAAATATGCGGCAGAAAACTTTCCATTCTTCTCTATTTTACCAGCTTTTTCCCTGTCTGAGGATATATCTGGTAATCAGCTGTTATTCCACCATAATAAACTTCAACCTTATTCTTATCTGTATCCAGAGTATAATAAAATTTCTGCTTATCACTGTCAAAATCTCCGCCATCTGCATCTTTTTTGGATTTTCCCTTTATCTCATCCGTTCCAAGAATAGAATATACTTCCTTCTTAAAATCACTACCATCCATATCTTCCACAGGCTGCGGTGTACTATGTTCCACTGCATTATCTTTAACGCTGTCACTTGTCACACCTGCCAGGATAGCCTTAGCAATCTCTTTTCCCGTATCAATATCTGCACTTAGCCTGGACTTATTCACATATCGAACCAGCATTGGAGCCAATGCACCAGTCAATATTGCCATGATTGCGATTACCACAATTAATTCAATTAATGAAAATCCTCTGTTATTCATTCTCTCTCCCTATGCAAAAGAAGAGGAAACCCCATATGCTTCCCCTCTTTTCTGTTATGCTTATTATAATGCTACCATATCATAATTCAATTTCTTAATAGTCTGTAAGGTTTTGTTTCGAACCTCTTCTGCGTCAAACAAAGATAACAAAGAATCTTTATCAAACTTGTTCTGCATTAAAAATTCAACCCAATCTTCAATATACGTCTTGACATATTCCACATTTTCCTCTCTGCGGTCTTTTAGATAATCACCTATATTGTGAATATGTTCAATTACTGTTGGATCATTATTCTTACTGTTAACAGGCTTATCATCTGATTCATCAGAAAGTTCAATTACCTTACCTGTTTTAGTAATGATAACCCTCTTATTCGGAGTTACTTCTGGTGTAACCTGCTTATTCTTACGAACGATTAACAGTTCTACCACCTTAATCAGACAGGCAACACTATACGTACATTCAGCTTCTGTCTGCTTCTCTCTTCCCTTTTCACGATACTGGTTCCAAAGCCATTCTGACTTACATAACATCTCCTCAATCTGTGGGTTGTCAAACATCCGAATCAAATCCTGGTTCACTGCCGGAGCAGATGCCTTTCCAAAACCAAACTTAGGTGCTGAAGTTTCCGTTTTTCCTTTCTCGTACTTGGAAGGAACATTAATCTTTGCATATGTTTCCTGGAACATTCTCTTTGCATGATCCACATCATATTCAGAACTGATAATCGGCTTGTCTTTATTATTCAATCCATGACGAACCATATCATCCGCTGCCAGAAATACCAGATGTTTCTGCCTGTCTTCCAACAGTTTCTTAATCTCATAGTTGGTTTTGCTCTTTTCCAATATTGTATTCTTACGAACCTTAAATGCCTTAATCTTCTCTTTCACACTAAAGAAAAGCTTCAGGAGGGAAGGATTTGCATTTACATAGTTACCAATCCAGGTAAGTTCTACATACTGATGCTCAATACGATTGGAAATCTCATAAACATTATAACCATCAAATACTACATTCAATGTCGTATAAAGCAAATCTAAAATCTCATATTTCTCCTCCCATGAGCGGGTAGAAAGATCCTGATTCACCAGCTGCTTGATGCCACATTCATAGAATACAAGATTGTACTCATAAAGGCCCTCAAAAACATTACTCTTATCACTTAAAGAAGATCCTGCACCAAGAATCTGCAAATTCTTCTTCATAACAGGTTCATCCTCAATATACTTATAAACCTTCTTAACGAAAGCAGACACTTCCACTAAAAGACTATCAATTCTCTTATTATAAATATCCTGCTTGGAAATGGCAGAAATAACTGTTCTACTCAGTACATTTGTATACTGGGTACTGTTACAGTTACGGATCAATTCCTTAAAGTTCTCATACACCTTCATATTATCAACCGGAATATATTCTGCATTTAACCCATAAAACTCAAAGGCTTTATTATAGTCTTTCTTCCGAATATAGGAATTAAACAGTCCCATACTAAACTGGATTTTGTAGTCATTCCCCACATGAGAATCTTCTATAAAGTAATCATATAATACTTCTAAGTTATTCAGATATGCTTCTGAATTAGAAGCTGACGGAGGCAAATCCATCTCCATGACTACATTGATCAAATCCATGTAGCCCATAACTGCCTTGTCATATGTAGCCGGTCTGTCATCTGCATCTACAATCTGATAGCAGGTATTGATCAATAATGGAGCAACTCTTTCTCCGATCAAACGCATTGCTTCACCAAAAAGATCAAGCTGATATAGATAAATCAGCCAAATACTATATCTATAAATACCTGTTGTGTTAATGATTGCATCTGTATCCGATGGATCAATGTCACCATATACAAACTTGAACAGCGGTTCAATCCATTCCTCTATCTCATACTTTCCAGGCTTCTTGATATTCTCATCCACAAATTCTGCCAATTCATAAAGTTTGGTACACTGTGCTTTCACATCATCATCTACTAGCATAGTAGACAGATCAAAATTATGATCTTTTAAATAATCAATTACTAATGCATAAAAACCTTCTTCCACCTGTTCATTCAAAAAGCGAATCAACATTCCTTTGTTAGAAGATGCTGCAATTGATATAATATTCGTATCATTACCACGTGTAACATTTGCTGGCAAATTCTGCATTGTAACTCCTCCTTCTGTTTCCTACTTTGTGTGAAATAAATAAATTTCACCTAACTATTTTTAATATTATCACAAATATTAAGGATTTACAACTGAATTTTATTTACTTTTCAGCTATTTTTACAGACAAGCATTGTATATTTTGAACAAACACACGTTGCAATTATCCATATCTGTTATTTTTCCGAATCTTCCTTCAAATCTTTCAATAAAAATACAATTCCTATCACTAAAAATACGACTCCACAAATAACAGCAGTAATTCCCAGACCTCTCTTCGAGAGTGCCATAAGTGCTATGCCCGCTATCACCATCAATACGCCACAGACAAAAAAATTCTTTGTTACTTCTTTTACCTTATTCATAATAAAACCTTCTTTCCAACCTTATCATATACGATGCAAAACTCTTGTAAATCCAGAGAATCCTGCATATCTTATGATATAATTTGTATAGCACAAGTTATTATCACACATAATAACAGAAATAGCAAATAAAGAATTGCTTTTTCTTTTTATCCGCGTTAAAATGTAGATAGTGACATAAACATATTATATTAGATAAAGGAGATTACTATGGCAAAGAATAAGAATACCTTAGGCAGACTGCTTGCCTTTACAACCACCGTTGCTGCAGTTGGAGGCGCCTGCTATATTTTCCGTGATAAGATCAAACAAAGTCCTATATATAAGGCTTCCGTTGATAAAGCCTGCTGTCTCTACGATAAGTTCAAAGATAATTTCTGTAAGAAAGATGACGATGAGGATTTCTTCTTTGACGAAGAGGATGCAGATTTCACAGATGTATTTTCTGAGGATGCAAAGAACGAACGGGAATATACTTCTATCACAATTAACTCAAAAGACGAAGATATGAAAGAATCTGCTTCCGAAGAAGTTCCTGCAGCAGAAGAACCTGTTGCAGCAAGGGAACCTGTTTCTGAGGAGACGCCAGCAGCAGACGAATCTATTTCTGAAGAGACGCCAGCAGCAGACGAATCTGTTTCTGAGGAAACGCCAGCAGCAGACGAATCTGTTTTTGTGGAAACACCTGCAGTGCAGGAACCTGTTTCTGAGGAGACTCCCAAGACAGCTGATATGACAGAAATCTTCCCAGACGACTCAATTCCAACCATTAATTTTAGCAATACTTTCAGCAAACCGGAAGAAGTATCCGGTTACGAAAACGAGGGCTTGTCTGATGTTTCAGAAGATCCTGATGTATTAGAGGAACAGGATAAGCTGGATTTCTAAGATTAACCACTGCCATATCAAGTAATACTCTTGATATGGCAGTTTTTTTACGCAGAGATAAAACAAATTATAAATCCCAAAGGAGAATAGTATTATGTCAACCAGTTATCAGGGATTTGCCTATGTATATGATAAATTTATGGATAATATACCTTATACCGATTGGAGTCAGTATCTCATCGGACTCTTTCAAAAATATTCCATACCAAAGGGAAAACTGGTGGAACTCGGATGTGGTACAGGAACCCTCACTTTTCTCATGGCCCAGGCAGGCTACCAGCTGATTGGTGTGGATAATTCTGTGGACATGCTTACCATTGCCGCCGATAAAACCGCAGACTGCAAAAACATTGCCTTACTGCAGCAGGATATGTGTGAACTATCGCTGGGTACTACCTATGATGGTTTTTACTGTCTGTGCGACAGCCTGAACTATCTACTGACTGCTGCAGCAGTATCCGCCACATTCACAGGTGTCAAAAAATATTTAAAAAAGAATGGTATTTTTATTTTTGATATCAAAACACCTTTCTTCTATGAAAATATTTTAGGCGACCAGGTATTCTGCGACCATCAGGAAGACTGCAGCTATACATGGGAAAACAGTTATTTTGAAGAGGACCGGATCAATCAATACGACCTTACAATTTTTGCCCGTCATCCAGAAAGTAATCTTTTTGAACGTTTTTATGAAACGCATCATCAAAAAGCATATGATTTAACAGAAATCATTGACTTACTCACACAAGCCGGATTAGAATATGTTACAGCATATGATGCATTTACAGACAACCCTCCTTCGCCCGAAAGCGAACGGATATATATTATTGCAAGAAATGGAGATAAAGAAAATGAATGATACCATTATACGCGGAATGGCTGCAAACAATCAGGTGCGTTTCTTCTGTTCCTATTCGAAAGAAATCGTAGAAACTGCCAGAAGCCTTCATAATACAAGTCCCGTGGCTACGGCTGCTTTGGGACGTTTATTAACTGCCGGTGCTCTTATGGGCAGCATGTGCAAAAATGATTCCGATATATTAACGCTGCAAATCCAGTGTTCCGGACCAATTGGTGGTCTGACAGTCACAGCCAATGCAAAAGCACAGGTAAAGGGCTATGTAAATAATCCATCCGTCATGCTCCCTCCAAGTCCAAAAGGAAAACTTGATGTCGGAAAAGCTCTTGATCTTGGTGTATTAAGTGTCATCAAAGATATCGGATTAAAAGAGCCCTATGTAGGACAATCCAATCTCGTATCTGGTGAAATTGCAGAAGATTTAACTTATTATTTTGCCACCAGTGAGCAGATTCCAACTTCTGTTGCGCTTGGTGTACTGATGGAAAAAGATAATACGGTGAAGCACGCAGGAGGATTTATCATTCAGCTCATGCCATTTGCGGAGGAAAATGTCATCTCCGATTTGGAAATCCGTTTAAAGGATTTTTCTTCCATTACCTCTCTCATGGATCAGGGTATGACTCCCGAAGCCATGATGAAAAAATTATTTGATGGTTACGACATTGAAATAACAGATACTGTCACACCGGAATATCACTGTGACTGTTCAAAAGAACGGGTCTATAAAGCTGTTATGAGTATAGGCAAATCTGATATTGAAGAAATGATTGCTGAAAATGAGCCAATTGAAGTTGGTTGTCACTTCTGCAATAAAAAATATATCTTTGATATAGATGATCTAAAAAGTATGCTTATCAGATAATAAATGAAGGGAGTTTATGTATTATTACAATAAACTCCCTTCATTTGTCTCCCAAAGTTCTATCTTATTCCCCAGATATCTCATTTGGAACCTCTTTTGTTATTTCTGAATGATCTGTTCCGCGGTATACCTTTATTGTATAAGTATTCACATTACCGGATAATGCTGTCACTGTAACCACTATAAGATTCTCACCCTGCTCTAATTTCTCTGGCATTTCCAATCCCACAACACTGCTCTCATCCATTGGAATTGCACTGATTCCCACCATTTCCACATCAGAATCCACATACATTTCGTATTCTATTTTATCTGGTGAAAATTCCTCTGTCAATTCACCCGGTGCAACAAGCATATCGGATAATCTTGCGTCGTTTTCTATCTTTTTATTTATACCAATCTCAAACTGTTTAGCCGATGGTACCACCTCAATATAATCCATATCTGCATAATCAATCAGAAAAACATCTGTCAATGCAATCTCTGTGCTTCCTGTATCCAAAGCCCTGAATGTAATTTCATACTCTGCTTTTTTTGTTTCCTCAGCATAAACATCCTTTATCTCTAATATCCCGGCAGCTCCAGTCACCTGATCTGTCGTTGGAATAAATTCCATCTTTTCTGCATCATAGGATATATATGCATCGATAGAGTATAAATCTACATCACTGTCCAACGTAACTTTTATGGTAAAATCATTCTCTTTTTGAATAGATTCCGGAATCACTAACTGCATCTGTGCTTCCTTTGCATACGTCTTATATGTCGTTGACTTCCCCGCCAGCAAAAGTCCAATCACCAGTGCAAATGTGAGTAAAACCGCTAATTTCTTCTTCATGCACATTCTCCTCTTTATCAAACTATTTATTGTCTTGTTACATTAATCGTGTATGGCTGCTGGGCTCCATTCTGTGCAACTCCCACAACAGTAATGGTTGTCGTTGTGCCGGAACCACCCAGCGTATAGGTTCCAAGTCCGGATACAGATGCCTTGCTGCTGACCGCTGATGCAGAAACCGTGACACTGGCAACATTTGCAGGTACGACTATGGAATAATTAAAAATATTATAACTAAAGGTCGGTGTCAGTCCGCTTAATATTGTATTACCGGAATACAGCTCAATACCCGAAAGATATGGATTCGGATTCCCTGCCGTTGCCGGAAGCTGACATGCCGATGCCGGCATATTATTGTATACCGGGATATAGAAAATCATCGTATCCGACAAAATTCCAATTGCATTATAAGCTGCCCGCGTAGTTCTACCCTCAGAATATGGAGCTTGTACATTGGTCATATACTGATGCATATATAGATATGTGGCATCATTTGGCTTTACATTGAATTTCTGGAAATATAATGTATTTTGTCCTACATTAATATAGTTTTTGGCAATATATTGTGCACCACCCACAATAGACTTATACGGATTTGTCCAAGGTCTTCCATATGTAGTCGCCCCAGAGGTTCCGCCTTTTGCCCACAACAAGCCCTTTGCCACAGCATCGCCTCCATCGGAAGCACCGATATTATAAAAATTATAGATTCCCTCATATCCCTTATAAGTACCGCTTGTGGCATTGGAGCCATTTACTCCTACCTCCTGTTTACTTCTGGAAGCAAGGAAATATGGATTTGCCTGTGCAGTCTTTCCTGCATCCATAAAGGCCTGCTGGTAAGAACCACTTACAGTCGTCTTCGTAGCAGAATCCACTACACTATAATTGCCACTCATAAAGGTATTATTCAAAATACTCTGTACAACCGTACTGCTTTGGGAAGCATCATATGCCAGTGCTTCAAACTGGAAAATATCCATATCATTCAGGAAATTTCTTGGATCCATATAATACGCAATCACTTCTGAACTTGCACTGTACCAGTTGCTTCCATCTTTTATCGTATAGGTATCCGTTGCCCAGTCATAGGCTCCCGCCGCAGTTGATAAATAAGAAAACGGTGCAAGGGAATTTGTCCCCTTTGGATAATTGCTCTGGATTACATTTCTTCCCACTACACTCTCATTTGTAATCACCGTTCCCCAATCCAAATCTGTATTAATTGCTACAAATCTCCAATTCGGATAAGTGGTATGTAATGCGCGTATGCCTGCTTTATAGCTTTCCGGGAAACTAGCAAGCATCACTTCAAACTCTTCTTCTGACAATGGTGTATCATTCTTATCTTCTTCTGTTGTGGTATCCGATGTACTGCTTACTGTAATATACTTTGCCATTACATAACCAGTTTTTGTTTTTTTATTATAGGTTGTCTTAATCCTGTACCAATATTTTCCGGAAACCTTCTTAATTCCAAGAATAGTAACTTTGGTACCTTTTGTAATCTTCATCAAAGACTTTGAAGATGTCTTGGCACTTTTGCGGACATTCAAGTAAGTAGCAACCTTCTTATTCACCACTCCTGTCGGCTTACTTTTCTTGGCAACATAAGCAGCACATATATATCCGGTTCTCGTCTTTCCTCCAACTTTCGCTTTACATTTATACCATGTTGTCCCACCATTGGTGACATAACCAAGAATGGTAACCTCCTGGCCTTTACTAATCTTTCCATAGCTCTTATACTGTGTTCCTGCCTTCTTCCTCATATTAACCTTATCCGTTGTAGTGCCAGGATATGAGATTCCTGAAGAACAGGTTGCAGCCGCTTCTGCCTGTATTCCTGTCGCCGGTACCAAGAAAACACATGCTAGTAATAATAAGGCTGTAATTACCCATTTTCTTTTCTTTTGTCTCTCTTTATACATTTTCATGCGCATCCCCTAACCTATGTATTCTACATAATAAATTAACATAATATAGTTACATAATACTATATAATATACCATTTTTCAACAAGAAAATGAATGTTTTTCTCATTTTTGTAGAATTTCAGTTATGTTTCTGTGCATTAATCCGGTCCGCCAAATCATTCAGGTAAACCCATCGTTCCATTTTTTCTTCTAACTGCTGTTCCAATCCTTCCTTCTCTATAGTCAATTCCTGCAGTTTGGCGTACTGGCTTGCTGCCTCTGCCATCTGCTTCTCTATTTCCTGAATCCGTCCCTCTAAAACTGCAATATCTTCATCTATGGTCTCATAATCCTTTTGCTCCTGATATGTAAATTTAAGTTTCTTTTCCCTGTTATTCTTCCATGTATCCCTGCTGTCTGCTTTTTCTGTAGACAGTCCTTCTTTTCCGGTATCCTTTTTTGAAGCTGTTCCTGATTCCTCTTTTTCCGGAAAGAAGGTTCCCCGTTCCATGGCCTTTTCCATATAGGTAGAATAATCTCCTTCATACTGTGTAATCATTCCATTTCCTTCAAAGGCAAAAATCCGGTCCACAATCCGGTCCAGAAAATACCGGTCATGGGATACCACTATAACAATCCCTTCAAAACCGTCCAGATAATCCTCTAATATTGTTAAAGTTGCAATATCCAAATCATTTGTAGGTTCATCCAAAACCAGAACATTTGGAGCTGTCATCAGTACTTTTAACAGATATAGTCTTCTTCGTTCCCCTCCTGAAAGTTTACCAATGGGATTATACTGAATTTCCGGCGTAAATAAAAAACGTTCACACATCTGGGATGCAGAAGTCATCCCTTTGCTTGTCTTTATGTATTCCGCAACATTTTTTACATAATCAATTACCCGTTGCTCCGGATTCATCTCTTCCACCATCTGTGAAAAATATCCTGTTTTTATTGTTTCACCCAGGGTAATGTTCCCACTATCCGGTGTTTCAAGCCCTAAAATAAGTTTTAACAAAGTGGTCTTTCCACATCCGTTTTCTCCCACAATTCCAATGCGTTCATTCCGTATTGTATAATAAGAAAAATCCTTTATCAGTACCTTATCACCATATGTTTTAGAAATATGCTCTATCTCAATGGTCTTTTTTCCAAGTCTTGAAGCAAGGGAATCCATCTCCACCTGTTTCTCCTGTTCCGGTGCCTTCATCGCCTGCATCTCCCTAAACCGCTCCAACCTCGCCTTCTGCTTTGTAGAACGTGCCTGTGCTCCACGCCGTACCCACTCCAGTTCAGTCCGCAGAATACTCTGCACCTTACGATAACTTGCCGCTTCACTGTCAATCCTTTGCTGCCTAAGCTCTAAGAATCCTGAATAGTTTGCTTCATAGGTATACAGTTTTCCGCGGTCAATCTCAACAATCTTGGAGGTCACACGATCCAGAAAATAACGGTCATGGGTCACCATGATCAATACACCTTTATATGCTTTAAGGTAATCCTCCAGCCACATTACCATACGGCTGTCCAAATGGTTTGTCGGCTCATCCAGGATTAGAATTTTTGCCGGAGAAAGCAATGTTTTTGCCAAAGCAATTCGTTTCTTTTCTCCTCCGGATAAAGGTTCGATCAAAGCTTCCATATCTTCAACATACAGTTTCTTTAATATGGTCTTTGCCTCCGCCTCCAGGCTCCAGTTGGGATTTGAACTTACTTTTCCCCGCATTACATAGGAAAGTACGGTATCTCCCGGTTCAAATTCCGTATTCTGGGCAAGATATGCGATGTCTGCCTGATTATTTTTAATAATCCTGCCTTCATCTGTTTCTTCCATACCTGCTATCATTTTTAAAAGTGTACTTTTTCCGGATCCATTTACCCCAATGACACCTAACTTATCGCCGTCATTGATTCCAAGGCTCACCTGGTCAAAAAGGACTTTATCTCCATATACTTTCGTCATATTTTCTATATTTAAAATATTCATACTAAGAATTCTCCATTCTGTCTTCTAAACATTTTAACCTTGCTGCATCCTGCTTTCTAACATATGCATTTATGAAAATACCATTTTCCTGATATTCCTCAGACATCAGCTGTCCATATTTACGGATATCTGCAAGAATTGCTGTATCTTTGTAAGGAACTGTGGTCTCCACATAAATCTGCTGTTTTCTCAATACATCCCCTATTACTTCTAACAGCTGTTCCAATCCTTTATCTTGTTTTGCAGACACCAAAACCGCAGCATCCGCATGTAAATCTTTTAATATCGGAACATGCTCCAGCTTATCCATTTTGTTAAATACCGTAATAACCGGTTTGTCACCGATTTCCAGCTGTCTCAATGTTTCATAAACAGCAAACATCTGCCGGTCCATATCCGGATTGGCAGCGTCCACCACATGTAATATCAGATCGCTATACTTTGCTTCTTCTAAAGTAGAACGAAAAGCCTGAATCAAATGATGCGGAAGCTTCGAAATAAAACCAACGGTATCAGTTAACATAATATTCTGTCCGTTAGGAAGTTTTAATCCTCTGGTGGTTGGATCCAGAGTAGCAAACAATTTGTCCTCTGCAAGCACATCTGACTTTGTGAGATGATTCAATAGTGTAGATTTCCCCGCATTGGTATAGCCTACAATACAGACCACCGGACTGCTGTTACTGCTCCGAAGTTTTCTCTGGGTTGCCCGATGCTGTTTTACCTCTTCCAAATCCCGTTTCAACCGGGAGATCTGTTCTCTGATCAGTCGTCTATCCATCTCAAGTTTTTTCTCACCGGGACCCCTTGTTCCAATTCCTCCACCCAGTCTGGAAAGAGATGGACGCAATCCCACCAGCATTGTGGCATTATATTTTAGTTGGGCAAGCTCTACCTGTATCTTTCCTTCCCGCGTATTTGCTCTGGCGGCAAATATATCCAATATGATCATTGTCCGGTCCATGATTTTTGTGTCCAGAATCTGGGATAGATTTTTCATCTGTACCGGTGTAAGCTCCGTATCACAAACAATGCCTGTAGCGTCTAACGCCACAAGCATTGTCTTAAGTTCTTCTATCTTCCCTTTTCCAAGGTATGTTACTCCATTGGCACATTCCAACTTCTGTGTCAGAGTTCCCACACTGACAGCGCCTGCTGTCTTCACCAGTTCAGCAAGTTCATCTAAAGATTCCTCACCCTGGGTGGCTCCCCGTTCATATACTGCTGTCAGAATTACCCGTTCTTCCTCTTTCTTATTATCAAAAAACTGTGTCATGAATACCTCCGTCCGTCATCACTTATCCCAGCTTCATATATTCGCCAGATTATCAATTATACTCCTATTGTTCGGAAACTGTCTGCCTCGTATATAACAGATCATATTCATTCCTGCCTCCGGCATCATTAGGAAATGCCTCAACAAATGCCTTTGCCTTCTCATAAGCAGTGTTATAATCCTTTAATTTCTCATAATACACGATTTCATCAAAGAGAAGCTCCTTAATATTGGACTGGTCTTCTAACTGTTTCCCAGCTTCAATATAACTGAATGCCTCATCCAGTTTTCCTTCATCCAGAGCAATTGCAGCATACTGTGCATACATGAAGCTATTCATCTCGTTATTCTGCAAAAACACATCATAGTAAAGCTGCATATTTTCAAGATCACCGGTCTGTCCGTAGCAGCTCCCAACATATAATACCAAATCACTATAACCATCCTCATATGCCTTTAACAAAATCGGCAATGCACTCCGGTATTCCTGCCAGTCATATAACTGTAATCCATATGCCACATTCTGTAAATAAGAAAGCCCACCAACTTCTCCATCTGCCCACAGTCTGATTTTGCTGTACTCATAACAGGCAAGTCCATATTCACCCGTATTGACGTAACAATCTGCCAGATAAAATCTTACATCATTATCAAAATTCTCCAACAACGGCAGTCGTGGTTTTAATGCTTCCTCAAACAAATCAATAGCACCCTCATAATCCTCCTTCTCGTACAGGGATAATGCCTTATCCCTCATACTGTATTTTACCCCAAATGATACACCATATACGATTACCAGCAAAAGTGCCAGCATTCCTAATAATTTCAACACACCCTTCAGTGTAAATTGTTTTTTCTTTTTTTTCTTTTTTACCGGACGATATTCCGGAATCTCATATATTCCAAACTGGTCTTTCCTGTTTCTACGTCTGCGTCTATGTCTTCTCATATTTCCAGCCTTTCATTTCTGCAATAAATTAGCATTACTCGCACTAAATTCGCCTTCGGCTCATTAAGTGCTCCTATTATGCACAGCATTACTCGCACTAAATTCGCCTTCGGCTCATTAAGTGCTCCTATTATACCATAGGTTAGTGTAATGTGCCAGCTTAACATTACGCCCAAAATTCTTCCTAATAAAGTAAAAAAAACGGCTAGCCCCTCCTATACGAAAAAACCAACCGCTTTATACCTATAAAATTCCTAACTGCATCAGGAAGCAGATGCCATCTCCTTCAATGCAATTCTGTGTTCCACATAATCTTCCACTTCGCTCTTGTCAATCTTTAAACTAATTGCAAATTCACCATACAGACTATCCTGTGCCTGTTTCAGATATCTCTCATCACAGGCAGACATCTTCTTTCCCTGTGCAAGACGTTCTTCTTTTCTTTTAAGAACTGTGTTAATAATACGAATCAATTCACGACAATCACAGGATTTTAACGCTTCTTTGTATGCTAATTCCCGTCTCTTATCATCTGTCACTTCAATCTCTTCTACATCCTTCATCTCATCAATCAAATCACAAACTTTCTGTTTGCTGATGACAGGACGCATTACAACTTTCTGGTTATCCACAGGTGTAAACACTCTGCTTCCTTTTGTGTAAAGCGGTAACAATGTATAATATTCTTTATCACTGTCGATTCCACTTAAATTCACCGGTCCGATTTCTTCCACTCTGCATACACCATTCATTCCATAAACGATATACTCACCAATCTTAAACATTTTACTCCTCTCTTTCTAATATTTGGTCAACACTTTACAACTGTTATTATAATAACAAATTTTTTTTGATTTCGTAAGTTTTTTTAATCATTTTCTTGATTTTCTGCATTTTTCACACTCTAAAAAAAAGAAATTGTGCATTTTTACAACATTTGACAAATTCTGCCTTGGTACATCTTTCTAATTCTATTCTTCCACAAATTTACACAAAATATACAAATTCTTCTCCTTAAATCATTTAGATCATACCAGAAATTGTACATAAAACAACAATGAGAAACACGCTTTGCGAGTTTCTCATCATTCAAAATCAATATATATTTCCAAAATCCATGAATCTATCTGTCATATTTGCGAAGCAGACCAATGCCTAACGGATATGGACCTGTATGCACTCCAATCATCGCTCCAATCTGAAAGATTTCAATATTCTTTATATTCGAATATGTTTGTAACGACTCCAGCAATTCATCCCGAAAAGCCACTGCCTCTTCATAGTCATAACCATATCCGACAACAATCTCATAATCATCCGGAGATTCCTTTATTTCCTCAAAATGTGCCTTTGTCTTTTCAATAATCTTCTGAATGGATTTCTTCCTGCTCCTTGCCACACCAAAGGGAAAAATCTCACCCTCTTTTAATATGATCATCGGACGAATCTTAAGCGCATTCACGGCAACCTTCATAACCTGCCCAACACGCCCGCCATGAATCAGGTAATCCATATTCCCCACAGTAAATATAATACGACCGCTTCCCTTAATCCGTTCAATTCCTGCAACTACTTCATCATAATCCAGTCCATTCTCCTGCATACGGACAGCCTCTAATACCAAGACTCCCTGTAAAACTGTATTAACCGTAGCATCAATCACCGTAATCCGTGCATCCGGATATTCCTCTGTCAAAATATCCTTTGCAGTGGTTGCAGAGTTATAGGAACCACTGAATTTGGTAGTGATACAAATACAGATAATATCTGTACCCGCTTTTACATATGGTGCAAATGCCTCGATATAATCCTCCACAGAAGGAAGGGAAGTCTTTGGAAACACATCCGGATTGTCCACCATCTTCTGATAAAATTCATGTACCTTTATTTCTTCATTTTCCTTAAAATAATTCTCTTCATCAAAGGATACATAAAAAGGTACAACATGTAAATGCTTCTCTTTTACAATATCTGCATTTAAATCACAGGAACTGTCTGTTATTATCTGATATGCCATAGTACAATCTCCTAAATATATTATTCTTACATCTCGTAGACAAGACATTCCACAAAGTAGTATCCATAACTACTATACAAGTTATTACTATAACATATTTTTTCCAATATGAAAAGAGGCAGCCTTAAAAATGTTTTTCACCCTGTTTTATCCTACTCAAAGTCACTTTTCTCATTTCTTATCTTTTTTCTTTTCAGACTTTAACATTTTGAATAAATTGATAAATTCCTTTCGTTTCCAAACAAAAAATCCACATACCAGAACATACAGTAAAAGACGCAAAACGAGAGATCTGTATAAACACATCATAATACCACATAACATCAAAAATACAAATGTTATAAAGATAATCAGTTTTGTATTATATACCTTTACATGATCCATCAACTGATTGTTAATCCGCCTCATCAATAGATAATGCCCTATACAATAAAGCATATAACAAAATAAAGTTGTATAACCTGCTGCATAATATCCATATTTAGGAATAAATATATAGTTCAACAAAAGATTCATGCAAGCCCCCAACACCGAGGCGATCATCATAAACTGTGTCTTTTCAAAATAAAATTCAAACCTTGAGAACAGACTATACATAAAGGTAAAAAATGTACTTGCTGCCACCGGTGGTATTACCCAGATAGCGTCATAATAAGAAGCTGGTGCCATAATCGCCACCGCTTCGGGTGCAAGTGCCACCAGTGTGAAATTGGCAAAAGCAATCAAGATCAGCAAAGGAATGGTATTCGTTCCGATCTGGTTATATTCTTTTTCTTTCATTTTTTTATACATCCATGGAGTCAATGTATTAATGACCGACGTATTAACAATTGTCATAATGGATGCAACTGAATAAGCAAGACTATAAATTCCTGCATCACTCGACCCCACCATGGATTTTATCATAATCCGATCGGATTGATTTAACACAATTTGGGAAAGATAGTGCGGAACCAGTGGAAGATTAAATGCCAGTGCATACTTCCAGTATTTGGTCGTAAAAACCTTAGGACCCTTACGGAAAATGCCGAAGAAAAACGGACCAAATGTGATTGCATCCACAATCACCATGGAAAAAATTCTTGCCTCCAGCTTATGCAGAGGAAATAGATAAATCATTACAATTCCAACTCCCGGCCTCAAAACCGCATTGAGCATTGTAACAATAACCAGTTTTTTATATTGGAAATCCACTCTTTGCTGCGTAGACCAGAAATGATACGCCGTAGCTGCAAGAATGTCAACAAACATAGCATAAATAAAAGAGGAATCCAATCCAAACAAAGCATCCCACTTTTTTTGAAATATCATATATATTGAGAAACAGATAGCAGTGGTCAATATATATAAGCATTGCAAAGAACCAGTGAATCTGTCCTTATCCTCCTCATACTTCACCAATCCCCGCATATAGACTCCGGACGCCAGATTCAACGATGCAAAAATAATTATAATATTATACCATGAGGTATATACGCTAAAATCTCCATACTCACTTGTCGACAAAAGTCTTGAAAAAATAGGGGTGGTAATCAGCGATATACCACGTTGAATAAATCCACATACCAGAAACCAAAAGGATGCCCTCACCGTTACTGGAATCTTTTTATATTTATCATACACTTTTTTTAACATCTAGCGTTCCACCAATCATTGAAAATAAATCTGCTCCATTTTCTTTAATTTCTTCTTATGAAATATAAAATAAATACGATTCTTAATCCCGATACCCGTATGCCAGGCTGTTTTTGCCATTTTTTTCAATGCCTTCTTTAAATGCTTTCCGGTAATTTTACGGAATCCTGCTATCAGCTGTTTCACGTAGCTGGTTTCGTACGCAGCCACCTTGGGATCATCGAAAAACAATCTCAATACAGGAATTTCAATATTCCCCTCTGACACATACAGGCAGGAAGCCCTATGCTGCCCATCCCGAATCAGCATCTGATCCTCATATAACACAATATACTGTCCATCATATGGATACCCATGCTCCGAAATACTATCTTTCATGGCATCCAGCCTTTGACGGCTGGTCTGACCGATATGATGCGAGCGGCGGGAGCCGTCATTTTCAGAATTATCTCCATTCAACGCCTTTACCGCTCTGCTCTCTGACAATTTCTGATACTTCAAAAAACCAAATCTGTTTCGATGATTGACAATTAAATCTTCTAACATGACCCGGTCTATTTGAACGGAACGTAAATGTTTCATTTTTTTGGCAAGTAACAAGGAAAGAAAAACCGGATCCATCTTATTACAGTCAAATCCTTCAATATCCACTAACTGATTAACTGTATCTGTAAGTTCTGCCGAAAGCTTATCAAGTTCTTCTACTGTCAAATCCATTCGAAAATCTGCAAGATGGATGTGAACCGACTCTCCAATATTGTCATCCATCCAAAATCGTAAATTTCCAATGTCATCCCGAACTAATTTGGTAACTGCTGGATTACTCATCCTTTCACCTCACTCATCAATAATCCGAATAGGAATAATAGCTTTCAATAATATAATCATAATCCGAATTTTCCGCCTCTTGTAAAAGAGTATCTGCAAAACCAAATACAATCATCTGTAACTTCTGTCGCAGGCTTTCCCTTTTCAATACATGACGATATTTTTCAAAAAAAGCACAATCCTCATCTGTAATATTCATTTTAGTAAAAATACATTGCGTCATCCTGTATATCCACAGTTCCTCATCTGCCACATATACATATCCACCAATTTCATTTTTATCCGTCCACAGTGCCTTCTGCACACACTTATCCAATGGCATCCACATCTTTGGGGTAAGACTTTTGCAAGGAAGCTGACACATAATTTCATAGTAGTATCCTTGTTTTTCATAAATTTCAAATTCACGCATCTGATATAAAAAACGATATCCATGCCTTTTACCAAAGGGATGCTCTAATTTCTTCAAACCTGACCGCTTAGCACATTTTCTAAAATCCTTATAACACTCCGGCCGGATAATCAGTGTAACAACCTGTTTGCGGATGTCCAATATCCGATAATCAATATTTCCATTTTTTACATCAGTCAAAAACTCAAACTCAGTTATCTCAGACGGAACGCCTCCGTTACCAGCAGGAACAGCAATATCCGGCTGTGGTAAATGCGACTTTATATAGTGGAGTTCTACCGCTGCACGCATAATGTCCGAAGCCACCGCAAAAAAGTCACCCTCAGTAAGTAAATAACGAAACTTATTGTTCTGTATATGGATTACTCTTCCCTGCGACTTGGTATATCCCTCATTTAACTCAACCATAAGGTCATTTCCGATGAGATTGATGGTCCTGATATCTCTAATCTTCTCACCCATATGCCAATTACTCCTATTTCTTAAAAATGCACCATATCTTTTTTGTAAATGCGTATACCATACGTTTTAAATGCTTTCGCGTATTTTTTTCAACCAGACTTTCCCGCACTTTACTGACATTAAATATTGTTCCGAGATACTCCGGATACGTATACAAATAGTGTTTTTCTTCCATAAATGTATCCAGACACTCTTCTTTCCGATCCGGTTGAAAATTAACGGATAACGTAAGACTCATTTCTTTCAATCGTTTTAAATAATCCTCTGCAACAGTATGTTTTTGAACAACCACATGATATAACAGCGAATAAAAATAATCAGACTCATTCATGACATAGAAATTTTTGTATTGTACTTTGGATTGCAGAATCTGATCCTCCCACCTTGCATCTAAATACCCATCACCGACACATCGCAAGTCCACAGCCACCTTTTTCTGTGCGACTTTAACATAATAATGTATTTCATCATCTTTACGTCTTCTTGGACGCAAATCCAATCTACATACAATCTCATTGCGATCTCTACACAAAATATCTATATCCGGATGTGAAGAAAGAAAATTCATATCCTCAAATTCTTCATAATTACGCAATATCACATAATCCAAATCTGCAATTGTTTCAAATATATCCGGTAATTCATTAAACATCCATCAAAACCTCTTATTAACAATCTTTTAAATAATAACATAACTATCATCAAAAGACAACCCAAAACCATGTATGCTCCGTGCCGGGGAATAAATCATTTGTCGTAATTCAATCAGCACCTCTTTCTTATTATTCAAAACTATCCACTTAATAACTGAGTTTCTTTAAAAATTCCTTTGTACGGTCATTCTTCGGGTTATCAATAACATCCTCCGGTTTACCCTGTTCCACAATTACACCGCCATCCATAAAGATTACCCGGTCAGACACCGCTCTTGCAAAATCAATCTCATGGGTTACAATGACCATGGTCATCTTTTCCGCTGCCAGCTCCTTCATAATTTTGAGGATACCCGCTGTAATTTCCGGGTCTAAGGCAGAAGTTGGCTCATCAAAATATAACATTTTCGGATTCAAAGCCAGTGCTCTTGCTATGGCAACCCTCTGCTGCTGTCCGCCGGAAAGTTCACATGGATACGCATTTTCTTTATCTGCCAGTCCAACCTTTTCCAAAAGCTTCTTCACCTCTGCGTATACTTCCTCTTTTTCCCGTTTCTGAACAGAAATTGGTGCATCGGATACATTCTTTAATACAGAATAATGTGGAAACAGATTAAAATTCTGGAATACGAGACCAAAATTCATACATACCTGCCGGATTTCATTTTTAGAAGGATAGATTGCCACTCCTTCTTTATCGGTTACCACATCCTGATCCAGATAGCGGATACTTCCCCCATCCATATGTTCCAAAAAAGTCGCGCAACGTAACAAAGTAGATTTTCCGGAACCGGAAGGACCAATAACAGACACCACTTCTCCCTCTTTCACTGAAAAACTGATATCCTTTAACACTTCCTTGTCACCAAAGCTTTTCTTTACATGATTCATCTCTATAACATTCATACTTATTACATCCTTTCCCAAATCAGCCCTTAGCGGTAGTAATCCAGTTTCTTTTCAATGGCTTCCATCACAAATGCTACAATAAAGTTAAATACATAGTAAAATACCCCGGCAATAAACAGTGGCAGGATACTTGTATTAGCTGCGGCAATCTGCTTTGCTAAAGTAAACATTTCCGTATAAGCCAGTGCAAACGCCAATGAAGTATCTTTCACCAGCGTGATTACCTCATTTGTAACCGGGGGCATTACCCTCTTTACCATCTGCGGGAAGATAATCTTACAAAATGTCTGAATTCCACTGTAACCTAAAACCTCTGCTGCCTCCCGCTGCCCAACCGGAATACTCTGGATGCCAGAGCGGTATATTTCTGCAAAATATGCAGCATAATTTAAGGAAAACCCGATAATTACGGCATAAAACCGGTAGGAAGAAGAAAGTTGTATTCCAAACAGGTAATATGGTCCAAAGAACACCACCAAAAGCTGCAGCATCAAAGGAGTTCCCCGCATAATAGATATGTATATTTTTGCAATCCATTGCAATACCTTAAACTTTGACATACGGACAAAGGTCAACAAAAGTCCTAATGGCATGGAAAATAATAACGTAAATACAAATATAGCAATGGTTGCCAGTAATCCCTGCAAGAGTTGTTTCATAACCGATACTACATCCAGCTTCCCCTTACCAGAATCAGCAGATGTCTCCTCATTTTCCAAAACCACTTCACCATCATCTACGATTTCTCCACCTGCATCCTGCAGTTCTGTATCCTCACGGAAAGACTCTGCTAAACATACACAATCGGTTAATCCCCATTTTTCGGCAATGGCATCGAAGGTTCCATCTTCCTCCATCTCCTTTAAGGATTCATTTATCATATCCCGAAGCTCCTCATTTCCAAGCTTAAATCCCACCGCATATGCCTCAGAGGATACCTGCTCATCTAAAATAAGGAATTCATTTCCACGGGATTCCACCTGATAATTGGCAACGCCAATATCCATACAAATAGCATCCACCATACCACTTTCCAGATTCATAAAGGCGCTGTTATAGTCCGCTACCTGTTGAAGATCGGCAAAGGATTCACAAAGTTCCACATTCTCCTCTGTGGCATCTTCCCCGGTAAAGGCAGCCAGTGCAGAAGAATCCGCCTGAACAGCAACGATCTTTCCTACCAGATCCGAAAGACTGGAGATTCCCGAATCCTTCTTAACGATTACTACCTGGGAATTATCCACATATGGTACAGACCATGTATAATCATTCTCCCGTCCATTCATGGTAAAACCATTCCAGATACAGTCAATACTCTCAGAGGATAATTCCATATCCTTAGAATCCCAATCAATCGGCTGTTTTACTAAAGTCCAGCCCCGGCGTTCACATACTTCTGCCGCCAGGTCCAGATCAAATCCCACATATTCCCCACTATCATCCTTATATCCATATGGTGGAAACTCGGCATCAAATCCCACCGTAAAGGTCTTATCCACATTTACAGCACAGGCTTTTCCACCAAACAGACCGCTTATTACAACTACTGCTAGTAAAAATGCAGTAATAATTCGTTTTTTATTCATATTCCTTTTCTCCCATATTCTTATAAATGTTTATCATTATATTATCCTGCCTGCAAAACCGCCACCGGCAGTTCCTTTCAAACACACGAAAACATAAAAGAAGCCGTCCCACATAAAACGTCAGAAGTGTGACAGCTCTTTTACCGTACCTTATGTTATTCATTCTGTCTTCTACAGTATTAGAACATAATCTCTTTCTTATCGCTTAAAAGTCTTCCACCATGGATAATCTGTATGATACCCACCGTAAGACCCATTACAATCAACAAAATTCCAAATACAATATTCCATGCTCCTACCTTTTTCATTGTCTTGTAAACTTTTTCGCTCATAAGATACCTCCATTTTCTTTATATAGATTATTATACTCTGTATTATCCATATTACGAACGTACACCATACTGTTCATAATATGCGTCAATTGCTGCCTTTAATGTATCATCAATAATAATCTTTCCCTTATACGGCTTATTGTATAAATGTTCTACCACCTCTGCCATGGTTACGATTGAGGTAGTCTTAAAACCATATTTCTCCTCGATTTCTTTCAGTGCAGACTTCGTACCCTGTCCTCTTTCCATACGATCTACGGATACTACCATACCAACCATTTCTACATTTCCCTGTGCCTTGATAATTGGAAGAGTTTCCTCAATAGAGGTTCCGGCTGTAGTTACATCCTCAATAATAACAACCCGGTCACCATCTTCAATTGGACTTCCAAGCAGGATACCCTTATCTCCATGGTCCTTTACCTCTTTTCGGTTTGAACAGTATTTGATGTCTTCATCATATCTCTCAGCAATTGCCATGGTAGTCGCTACCGTAAGTGGAATTCCTTTATATGCTGGTCCAAATAACACATCAAAATCTGTACCAAACTCACTGTTGATTGCCTCTGCATAATATTCACCAAGACGTTGCAACTGGGAACCTGTCCGGTAAAATCCTGTATTTACAAAAAATGGTGTCTTTCTTCCACTCTTGGTTACAAAATCACCAAATTTCAACACGTTGCAATCAATCATAAACTCAATAAACTCTTTCTTGTATTGTTCCATTTTCTTTCAAAACCTCCTAATTATAAGACACTATGTCTAACCTCATTCTTTCACACATCCGATAATCTCATTGATATCTTCAATGCCCTTTTCTTCCATAAACTTCTTCATGCCCTCCACTATCTCAAGTGTTGCATAAGGATTATGGAAGTTCGCTGTACCAACAGATACTACCGTTGCCCCCGCCATCATAAATTCAATGGCATCCTCATAATTCATGATACCACCCATACCGATAATCGGAAGATTCACTGCATTTGCCACCTGATATACCATACGGACAGCCACCGGTTTGATAGCCGGACCGGAAAGCCCTCCCGTCTTATTGGCAAGTGCAAAGTTCCTCTTGTTGATATCAATCTTCATACCGGTTAAAGTGTTAATCAAAGAAAGTGCATCGGCTCCACCTGCCTCCGCCGCCTTTGCCATTACTGTAATATCTGTTACATTTGGGCTTAACTTCATGATAACCGGCTGTTTTGCCTTTGCTTTCACCGCTTTGGTAATCTGTTCTAATGCCTTTGGATCCTGTCCAAATGCAATACCGCCTTCTTTGACATTCGGGCAGGATACATTAATCTCTAACAAATCTACCTTCTCGTCTGCTAAACGCTCCACTACTTCTACATAGTCCTTCTCAGACTTTCCACATACATTAACAATAATGTTGGTATCATACTGCTGCAAAAATGGTATATCCCTGCTGCAGAATACATCAATTCCCGGATTCTGCAGGCCTACCGCATTCATCATTCCGCCATAGGTTTCCGCAATTCTTGGAGTTGGATTACCAGGCCAGGGTACATTGGCAACTCCCTTGGTGGTCACTGCACCAAGCTTATTCAAGTCCACAAAGTCGCCATATTCCATACCGGAACCAAAGGTTCCCGAAGCTACGGTTACCGGATTCTTAAATTCCACTCCTGCAATATTTACTGAAAGATTCATTACAGTTCCACCTCCCCGGCATCAAATACTGGTCCATCCTTGCATACCCGCTTATTATGCACATGGCTGTGGTCATCCACTTCCGTAGACTTGCAGACACAGGCGAGGCAGGCACCAATTCCACATGCCATTTTCTCTTCTAAGGAAAGCTGTGCCTCCATATGATTGGCAAAAGCATATTCCTTAATTGCCCGAAGCATCGGTGTTGGTCCACAGGCATAAATGATATCGCCCTTAATATCATACTCTCTTATGGCGTCTAATACATTGCCTTTCACACCAGTCTTACCATCTTCCGATGCAACATAGACCTCTCCACGGGGTTCTAAATCTTCTAACAGAAATGTCTCATCCCGGAATCCCAACACAATATTCTTTTCGCAATTTAATTCCTTTGCCAGTTCCAACATCGGCGGAATCCCAATTCCTCCGCCAATTAAAATAGCCTGTTTATCTTTCAGAGTGAATCCATTGCCAAGAGGTCCCATTACTTCAATGGAATCACCCTCTGTCAAAGCTGAAAATTCGCTGGTTCCTTTTCCTACCACACGATATACCAGCCGGATGGTTCCCTCTTCATGGTCAATCTCGCATAAACTGATTGGACGCGGCAGAAGATTTGTTCCTTCTTTACTATACAGGGACACAAACTGTCCTGCTTTTGCCTGATCTGCAATCTCCGGTGTATACAGCACCAGACTGTAAATATCACTGGCAATCTGCTTCTGGCTTCTCACCTTTGCATTTATCTTTACTGCACTCATGTTATTCTCCTAACTGCACATGGCTCTTTTTTGTATCTTCTATATCCATTGCTTTCTATCTGTTGACAGATTACCGTTTTGCAATAGCTCCTGTGATATCTTCAATCATATCCAGTACAGCCTGCCGTGAGGCATCTGCAAAATTCTCAGCTCCAAACTTCGCATACTTATCCTGCTTATAAGCAGCAATAATTCCTCTGGAGGAATTCACAATTGCTCCTAAGCCGTCTGCATTAAAATAATGTACCAAATCCTCTGCCTTACCACCCTGGGCACCATAACCCGGAACTAAAATATAGGTCTTCGGCATCAGTTTACGGAGCACCTTACCCATTTCCGGATAGGTAGCACCAACAACACAGCCAACATTGCTGTAAGTATCACCCATGCATTCCTCTCCCCATTCTACTACTTTCCTCGCCACAAGCTCATAAAGCGGTGTTCCATCCACCAACTGATCCTGAAATTCTCCTGAGGAAGGATTGGAGGTCTTCACCAAAACAAAGATACCCTTATTTTCCTGCTTACAGATATCCACAAACGGTTTCACACCGTCCGTTCCAAGATATGGATTCACCGTAACAAAATCCTCTGAAAAACCGGAATAACTCTTACTGCCTACCTGAACCCTGCCAAGGTGTCCCACTGCATAAGCTCCAGAAGTAGAACCAATATCGCCTCTTTTGATATCTCCAATCACAACCAGTCCTTTGGACTTACAGTATTCACAGGTCTTTGCAAATGCAGCAAGTCCCGGGATCCCAAACTGCTCATACATGGCAATCTGCGGCTTCACTGCCGGAATCAGGTCATAAGTTGCATCCACAATGGCCTTGTTAAACTGCCAGATTGCTTCTGCCGCACCTTCTAAGGTCTCTCCATACTGTTCAAATGCTGCCTTTTGAATATGCTCCGGCACATAAGAAAGCATAGGATCCAAACCTACCACCACCGGTGCATTCAAAGTTGAAATCTTGTTGACTAATGTGTTAATCATGTTATCCTCCTGTTATATCATACCGTATCTTAATATTAAGGGTATGCCTATAATTCTATAGTACCTTCAAAGTGAAAGCAAAACTAATGTTATTATATGACATTTTTATCAATCATGCAATGTTTCCATGCTTTAAAAATCTATAAAATGTAACGATTCAACTATGCACGGTTACATAAAATCCATCACTTTAACAGCAAAAAAGGACATCTGCCAAAACAAATGTCCACATTTCATTTATTCTCAAATTTTACTCTGAATACGGTGCCAGTGTTACCCTTACAAAATATCCCTGTTCCTCACCACAGACCGGACATTTTTCCGGTGCTTCTTTCATATCCACGATATAACCACAATTCAGACACATCCACGCCGTAGATACATCCGACACAAAAAGCTGGTTATCCTGCATCCATTTTCTGAATTTGGCAAAACGGTCTGCATGCACCTTTTCTACTTTACCAATCATATGAAATGCACCTGCAACCTGCTGAAAACCTTCCTGTCTTGCTATTTCTTCAAATCCCTTGTAAACTGTATCATGTTCCTCATTCTCATTATGTTCTGCCATACCAAGCAGTTCCTCCAGGGAGTCACTGATATCAATGGGATAAGTACCCTCAATGGCAATATTTTCACCAGATAGCTCTGTTAGGAATTCATAAAACACCTTTCCATGTGCCCGTTCCTGCTCTGCCGTAAACCGGAACACTTCTTCCAACACATGCAGTTTCTGTTCATGAGCCTGCTGTGCTGCAAATGTGTACCGGTTTCTTGCCTGGGATTCACCGGCAAATGCCTTCATAAGGTTTTCTTTCGTTCTGCTATTCTTAAACTCAACTGACATAACAGCCTCCTTTCCTTATAAGGATTACCGATTTTTTTCATTTTATACCATTTTCCCTTATTCAAACGAAACTATATACTCCTCACCTCTATATTCCAAAATAACTTCTTTTACATCATTTGAGTCCATTATTCCCCAATCGGATGCTGTATCCGCTTCCAATTTTGATATTTTGGGAATTTCAGAAAACTCAATAGATATCTCAAACTTCCACTCTTTACAATTCTTTATGGCATCATATATTTCTTCATTTTTCATTCCTCCAATCTTTTCTTCCATTTCTGCATCCAGATTCCAATCATATCGGATCATCCAGTCCTCCAATAGCCTTTCACTGCCATCTTTCATCCGAATCGCTTTTACAACTGGAAGTATCTCACCTGCATTTGCGTCTCCATATCTATATTCCTCTGCTACTTTATCCCTGTAATTCCCCTTCAGAATAAGATTCATAGGAGAAATAACTGCTTCCGTAATCTGTACCAGGTTATCTTCTGCATTCATAATCTGTCCTGTTTTATGCTTTGTTTTTTTCATGGCATACGCCTGTATCTCCTCTGGCAGCACCAGCTCCCATCTACCGGTTTGTAATAATGTTATATTGTGTTTATTGTCTATATTTACAAGATTATTAAATATAAAGGAAACCTCCTTTCCCTTTAATCCATTTTCCTTTGCAATATCCATCTGCCACTGATAATAAACAATATTTTTTTCTTCATTAACCTTCTCCAACATCTGGGTTTCCGGGTTTACACGGGTCAAAACATTTCCACCAGCACCATCAATCAACCCCTCATCGCTTCCATCCGTCCATATCACCCACTGTTCAAAATCAAATTTTTCTGTCAGTTCCATATTTTCCGGTGCTTCCACCTTAAACAATACATATTCTGACAATCCATCGGTTACCACCTGTTCCACAGATACCGTTACTCCATTATCCGTTACCGATATTTCCGGCACAACTGCAGTCTGCTCTGCCATCATTTCATCCTGCACTACTTCACCCGCACGCCACTCCTGAGCTGCATAAGGATTCCATTTTTTTAATCCTGCAGCAGTAACTGTTGCACCTGCACACAAAAGGCAGATTACCAAAACCGCTGCTATCTGTTTTCTGATTCTTACAACCTTCCTATATTGCTTTATATGTTCTTTGCATTCTTCATCATCATATTCTCCACAAACTGTATGCAACGTATCCGCCACCTGTTCTGTTACAATAACAGGTACACTAATTTCCCTTTTTAATATCTGCTTTATTTGTTTTACTGTATAGTTTTTTTTCATATCCGAACCCCCTTTAATCCATTATTGATTCTTTCATATTCTTTTTTCAAACTATTTTTTCCCCGCCGTAATCTTGTCTTGACAGTACTTTCTTTCATATCCAGCATTTCACTGATTTCACTAATTTTGAATTCCTCGACATAATACAAAATCAGAATCAGCCGGTATTTTTCCTCAAGATTATCCATCAATTCTTTAAATTCTGTCAATTCATACTGCGAACATTCTTCCATAACATCCGGTAGTTCTTCCATGCAAATCTCACGTCTTTTCCGTCTAACCATACCATTGCATTGATTAATTAATATTCGAACAAGCCATGTTTTAAAATACCTTGGATCTTTTAAGGTTGCTATTTTTTCAAAACAAATCAGAACCGTTTCTCCTAATGCATCCGCAATATCTGCATCATTTGAGAAGTAAGCTCTGGCAATCTTATACATACTTTGTGTGTTCCACTCTATCAACTGAGCAAACGCATCCCGGTCTCCAGCCATGGCACGTTTTACCAATTGTTTCATCTGTGTTCTCCTTCCACGTTTTATTCAAACCATATCCTTCTCAGCCAAGAATTTTTATTGTTCTGTACATTAGATGTTTCCATACACAAAAAAGTTTCAAAAAAAGAAAAGATATCTCCATTAAACTGTGAAATATCTTCTCTCTCATCCCTATATGCTTTCTGCCTCTTCTTCCTTTTTGGATTTTCTGTACACAATCACCACAAAAAGAATAATTGGCTGCCACAATCAATCCAATTTTTATATCCGGCTTTTCAGGTGTTGAATAAGAGACGATTGCCATATCTTTATCATAATCATATATTCCCTCCCGTGTATGCTTATAAAAATCTGCATCACTTTTGAGAAAAAACGTATAATCTGGCCGGGTATTCCCACCTTTGTCGTCCCATGTTACATCCATGTTATACCATTTTCCATCAACCTTTACTACATTCCATGCATGATTTGCATCTGCCTGATAATCCTGGGAAGCACCGGTAACAATCCTTACAGGAATATCCATCTCTGCCAGCAGCAGAAATGCTGCCATACAGTAACCCTGACACACCATGGTACCATTCAGGTATCCTTCGTAATCAAGATAATTCTCACAAGTATCATCATAATCATAGTTCCGAATCAGATAATCGTGAACTGCTTTTACACTTTCATAATCAGATTCTCCTCTTAGCTGCGCTGCAAGTTCTTTCATATTCTGGAAATAATCATCCATCTCCTGCTTATCATATACATATTGAAGGTGGACTTCTATTCTGAAATTATGATCACCGGAAAAATCTCCATGCTGTGATATCACTTCCCCGTCTTTTATGTATCTGCCAAAATAACTTCCACTGTTTAATAAATCGTTGGCATTATGATGATAATAAAAATAATTAAATGCTTCCTGTAAATCTATTCCCAGTGCATTCACATAAGTATCATATGTAACTACGCTCTTATGCTCTCGAATCTGATAACAGACTGCCTCAAAAAACTCCTCCCGGTTGGAAACAATAACAATAGTCTCGTCCTCTTCCGCATAATGGATCTGTGCCTGCACAGGAATCGTTTTTGACCAGTTCAGAAAGGCAAAACAAATCACAATTGCCATGAAAAACGTTTTCTTCATTCTTCCCTCCTGTATAACAATATAGGGCGGTCATATATATGACCGCCCATATAATCCTGAATAACCTTATTACTCTACAGAATAATTCGGTGCTTCCTTTGTAATCTGGATATCATGTGGATGACTCTCCTTTAAGGAAGCCGCTGAAATCTCAACAAACTGTGCATGTTCATGCAAATCCTCAATGGTCTTGGCACCACAATATCCCATACCGGAACGAAGTCCTCCAAGCAACTGGAATACCGTATCTTCCACGGTTCCCTTATATGCCACACGGCCTTCTACACCTTCCGGAACTAACTTCTTTGCATTTGCCTGGAAATAACGATCCTTGCTTCCATTCTCCATGGCAGCAATGGAACCCATTCCACGATATACTTTGTACTTACGTCCCTGATATAATTCAAACTCTCCAGGGGACTCATCCGTACCTGCAAAGAGACTTCCCATCATACATACATTGGCCCCGGCTGCCAAAGCTTTCGTAATATCTCCAGAATACTTGATACCACCATCTGCAATAACCGGAATACCATATTCTTTTGCCACATCATAAGATTCCATGATTGCTGTAATCTGCGGAACACCGATACCAGCAACTACACGGGTTGTACAGATAGAACCTGGTCCAATACCAATCTTAACTGCATCTACACCCATCTTAATCATAGCCTCAGTACCACTTCTGGTTGCCACATTACCTGCAATCACCTGTAAATCCGGATACTTATCACGGATCAGCTTAAATGTCTTTAATACATTTGCAGAATGTCCGTGTGCCGTATCAATTACGATAGCATCTACCTTGGACTTCACCAGTTCATCCACACGGTCAGTGATATCTGGTGTCACACCTACTGCTGCTGCACAGAGTAATCTTCCCTGTGAATCCTTTGCAGAATTCGGATATTTGATTGTCTTTTCAATATCTTTAATTGTGATTAATCCCTTCAGGTTAAAATCATCATCAACGATTGGAAGCTTCTCCTTGCGGGCTGCTGCCAGCATTTTTTTTGCTTCCTCTAAGGTAATTCCCTCTTTTGCTGTAATCAGTCCCTCTGAAGTCATGGACTCTTTTATCTTCTTTGAATAATCTGTCTCAAACTTCAAATCACGATTTGTAATTATACCTACTAACTTGGTCCCTTCACAGATTGGCACACCGGAAATGCGGAACTTTGCCATTAACTTATCTGCATCATCTAATGTATGTTCTGGAGTCAGAGAAAATGGATCGGTAATGACACCATTCTCTGAACGCTTTACTTTATCTACTTCTTCAGCCTGTTCCTCGATGGACATATTCTTGTGGATGACACCAATACCGCCCTGTCTCGCCATAGCAATGGCCATTCTGTGCTCGGTAACTGTATCCATACCAGAACTCATAAGTGGAATCTGTAACTGAATCTTCTTTGTAAGCTGTGTTCTCAAATCAACGTCATTTGGAATTACTTCTGAATATGCCGGAACTAATAATACATCATCAAATGTAATTCCCTTTCCAATAATTTTACTCATATCTTTCTGCCTTTCTTATATTAGTTTATTCTTCATATACACATATGTATAACTGCAAATACTCTGCACCATCCAGCATCATAGGAACACAGATTGGATCAATATCAGACCGAATCTGCAAATCAGTTCCTATCATCGATATCGGCGGTGTAATATCAATCAGTTTACCCTGTGTGGAAAAAACAGTAGCTGTATTGCCCATAATCATATTACTAAGCTCATTCAATGCCGAACATGCCATCTCATCTAATTCTGCTACCGGCATGCCGAACATCATCTTACTGGCAATCTCTTTTGCGTGATCAATATCCATTGCCAATACAGCCTGTCCCTTCATCTGTCCTACAACGCCTACGGTAATCGTATAAGTTGGTTTTGTAAAAGAAAAGTCTGCCAAAGAAGGTCGCCCTACTGTAAGTTTCATCTGGGTAACACTCTCAAAAACGCTAATTGTAGACTTTAAAAATGGATTAATATTATTAACATCCAATGCCTTTCTCATCATTATCCTCTTTTCTGCTTCGCTGCAAATCACATAATAAATTCATTATACATGAAACCCTTCTACTTAGCAAACAAAAAAAAGAAAAGTTTTCCGCTTTTTTGAATTTTAACCTATTGTAACATCTGTTTTATATTTTTCAAGTATTTTTTCTATTAAATTTTCTATTTTTTCTTTTTGTATCCTATGGTATACTACTAATCAGGCAGCCATGATATAGCAGAAAACCGCAGGTCTTACATATATCAGGGTGTGCAGGATCAGAAAATATACATATAATAGAATAAGGGAATACCCTTCGGAGGATACAATGAACAGACAGTTTAACGAATTATTACCAGACATTGTAAATGCAATCAATTATAACTATACCCAGTCCGATCTTCTTCTCGGCAAGTCAGAAAAACCGCTTCCGGCAAGAAGCACAATCATTGATATTTTGGATGACCTGAAAAAATTAATGTTTCCTGGATATTTCAGCACAGAACATGTGGATATCAACAACGCAGCTTACTATACCGGACAAATGTTATCCAATCTGCACAACAAAATGAAAAAGCAGATTGCCCTGGCACTTGCCTACGACAAGCCTGACAACATCTCCTCCTCTTCACTGGAAATCCAGGATAAGGCAGAGGATATCTGCTGCCGTTTTTTTGAATCGGTTCCAAAGATTCAGGAGTTACTGCTATTAGACGCACAGGCAGGTTACGACGGTGATCCTGCAGCGGACAGCAGAGAACAGATTATCTTTTCCTATCCAGGTTTCTATGCTATTTTAGTATACCGGATTGCACACGAATTATACAACATGAAGGTTCCATTTATACCTCGTATCATGACGGAGCATGCCCATAACAAAACCGGTATCGATATCAACTCCGGTGCTACCATCGGACGGTATTTCTTCATGGATCACGGAACCGGTATTGTAATCGGCGAAACCACGATTATCGGGGATTATGTAAAACTTTACCAGGGCGTTACCTTAGGTGCCTTAAGTACCCGTGGCGGGCAGCACCTTGCAGGGGTTAAGCGGCATCCGACTATTGAAGACCGGGTTACCATTTACTCCAATGCCACAATCCTTGGAGGCGAAACTGTAATCGGGGCAGACTCTGTTATTGGCGGTGGAGCTTTCATTACCAGCTCCATTCCTGCAAAGACAAGGGTATCCGTTACCCCTCCGGATTTATCCATTAAAAATGAAACCAAGACAGAACTTTCTGCCACTAATTATATCTATGAAATATAGCCAGAGCAGGTTATTTTTCTGCAGCGGCAGGAATATTACAAAGCACATAACAGTAAAGGAACAAAAGAACCATGGTATTAGCATGTCAGAATATCTCGAAGTCATATGGCATTACCGAGATTTTAAATAACATTAATTTTCATATTGAGGCAAAAGAAAAGCTTGCCATTGTCGGTATCAATGGTGCCGGTAAATCCACCCTGCTGAAAATCATCATGAGTGAGGAAGAGGCTGACGAAGGGCAGGTTGTAATCGGTAAAGATGTAACAATTGGTTACCTTGCCCAGCACCAGAATTCCTACTACGATAAAACAATCTATGAGGAACTGTTAAGCGTAAAACAGGATGTTATTGACCTTCAGGAGCATATCCGCCAGTTAGAACAGGATATGAAGCATTTAGAGGGTGCAGAATTAGAAGATGCACTGGAACGTTACACCTGTATGAATCATACCTTTGAAATGCAGGATGGTTATGTCTTTGAAAGTCAGATTACCGGCATATTAAAAGGACTGGGTTTTTCTGAAAGTGACTTTAACCGCCCTGTTTCGGAACTTTCCGGCGGGCAGAAAACAAGAGTATCCTTAGGAAGGCTGCTGCTTTCCAGACCGGATGTGATACTATTGGATGAGCCAACCAACCATTTGGATTTGAACAGTATCGCCTGGTTAGAGGGCTACTTAAAAAATTATGATGGTGCCGTCATTATCGTATCCCATGACCGGTATTTCCTTGACAAAATTGTCACCAAGATTGTGGAATTAGAAAACACCAAATGTACCATTTACCACGGAAACTACAGCTATTATGCGGGAAAACGGGAAGAAGTAAGGCTTTCTAAGTACCGTGCCTATATGAACCAGCAGGCAGAGATTAAGCATCAGGAGGAGGTTATTACCAAATTAAAGCAGTTTAACCGTGAGAAATCTATCAAACGGGCGGAAAGCCGTGAAAAAATGCTGGATAAAATGGATCGTCTGGAAAAACCTCAGGAAATCCATGATGAGATGCGGCTTACTCTCGCTCCTGACATTGAAAGCGGCAATGATGTATTACTGGTGGAAGGTCTTTCCAAGTCCTATGGGGACAACACCCTGTTTACCAATATCGGAATAGATATCAAACGGGGAGAACGGGTTGCTTTAATCGGCAATAACGGAACCGGAAAAACCACCATTTTGAAAATCATCAACCATCTGGTTCCAAAGGACAGCGGCAAGATTGTTTTCGGTGCCCAGGTACACATTGGATATTATGACCAGGAGCACCAGGTACTCCACCCGGAAAAGACCATATTTGATGAACTGCATGATACCTACCCGGATATGACCAATACAAAAGTCCGCAATGTACTTGCAGCCTTCCTGTTTACCGGCGATGATGTATTTAAAGAAATCAAAGATTTAAGCGGCGGGGAACGGGGACGGGTCAGCCTTGCAAAACTGATGCTTTCCAATGCCAATTTTCTGATTCTTGACGAGCCGACCAACCATTTGGACATTACCTCAAAGGAAATACTGGAAAACGCTTTGAAGAATTATACCGGAACCATACTTTATGTATCCCATGACCGCTATTTTATCAACCAGACTGCCACCCGGATTTTAGACTTACATGACGGTGGAATTACATCCTATATTGGAAACTATGATTACTATATTGAGCAGCAGCTGGTATCTACCTCACGGGCAGAAGAAAAGATAACTGTGGTTAAGAATGAAACAGAAGCAAAAAAAGACTGGAAACAAGCCAAAGAAGAACAGGCAAAGGAACGGAAACGCCAGAATGATATCAGGAAAACGGAAGCCCGTATTGAAGAACTGGAACAGCTCATCTCCTCGCTGGATGAGGAAATGGCACTCCCTGAAAATGCAACTAACTCTGCCAAGCTTAGTGAAATCGCTGCCAAACAGGCAGAGGCAAATGATGAATTGGAAAATCTCTATGAAGTGTGGGAAACCCTTTCAGAAGAATAATTCCTATTTAATCCCCTAACAGACAGTCGATGGTCTCATAGATATCCAGGATATCCTCCTGTATCCTGGATATTTCTGTATCAATATGCACTTCATTCCGAACATTCAACTCAAAGGTTGCCCGTTCTTTAATCAGGAACAAATTACGCTCTTTAACCCGTATGCCCAACTGTACCAATGCTTCCCGATTGTATTCTGCTCTATCTATATTGTAATTTCCCATATTTTATCTACCTTTACGAAGTATTTCTATCATCTCTGCTGGTGTTACAATAAAGTCCTTTATCGGATAATGTTTCTGATTACCTGTAACCAGATAAGCATTATCATCTCTTTTTTCCATAGCAACTTCATAAAATATCAGATCATCCATGTCAATAAATATTTCTCCTGTTGGTTTGGGAAATACTTCTATACCATATTTCTCTATTGATTCAAGTAATACACGAATAACACCTTCTGCAATTTTAAACTTGCTTCTATGAAGTACTTCATCATATTCTAAAAGAATATCTTCATGATACAAAGGAATAATATCTCCACATAAAACAGCTTCTAATACTTTTACTGGTGATGCTTCCGGATTCTTTGTTATCAAAGCAGATATCAATACATTCGTATCTATCACTGCATATACCAAATACGTCACCTCTTTCTATCAGCTCTTGCTGCATTGATTTCCGCATTAATCTCATCTAACGTCATTTCCGGTTCATCAGCCATCTGCTGTCTTGCCTCATAGAAAGCACTTAAAGCATCTGCTCTTGTTATTGTCTTTTCAGGTAAAGTTGCCTCAAAAGGAAGTCCCTTCACTTCCTTACTACGTTTCATAAACATTCGAAAAGCTGTAGGCAGGTCCATACCCAATTGTTCATATATGTCTGCCACCTCTTGTTTCAATATCTTATCTGCTCTGAATTGTATTAAAACCTGTTCTGCCATAGCACTTCCTCCTTTATACAAATGTATTAGTTTTATATGTGTCTATAATACTATTATATGCTTTCATCATTAAAATATCAATCTATTATTTTACCCTATGCAATTGAGCAGGCCTGCTCCTACTCGACGCGCAATCAATGACATCCCGCCTATCAGCTTAATGCACAAAAAGCGCAGAAATCATCATTTAAATTTCTGCGCTTTTGTATGATTTTATTTTAAATGATTAAATTATAAGCTTGCTTCCAAAGTCTTGCGAATCTCCTTGATAAAGTTCTCAGAATTCAGCACTGTAGGATTCTCGATAGTAGTAATCAAAGCCAGATCCTTTGTCATCTTACCGGATTCGATTGTTCCAAGAGTTGCAGCCTCTAACTTATCTGCAAATGTCATTAATTCCGGAATATTGTCAAGCTCTCCACGCTTTCTTAAGGCACCTGTCCATGCAAAGATGGTTGCCACAGAGTTGGTAGAGGTCTCCTCCCCCTTCAAATGCTTATAATAATGTCTCTGAACCGTACCATGGGCAGCTTCATACTCATACACACCGGATGGGGAAACCAGTACGGAAGTCATCATGGCAAGGGATCCAAATGCAGACGAAACCATATCAGACATTACATCGCCATCATAGTTCTTACATGCCCAGATAAATCCACCCTCTGCCTTCATAACACGTGCTACTGCATCATCAATCAGGGTATAGAAATACTCAATACCTGCAGCGTCAAATTTATCCTTATATTCTGCATCAAAGATTTCCTGGAAAATATCCTTGAATCTATGGTCATATTTCTTAGAAATGGTATCCTTGGTTGCGAACCATACAGACTGCTTGGTATCCAGTGCATAGTTAAAGCATGCTCTTGCAAAGCTTTCAATGGAATCATCCAGATTGTGCATACCCTGGATTACACCAGGACCCTTGAATTCATGAATGGTCTCACGAATCTCAGTTCCATCCTCACCGGTAAATACCAGTTCTGCCTTTCCTGCACCTGGAACACGGATTTCAGAATTCTTATAGACATCACCATAGGCATGTCTTGCAAGAGTGATTGGTTTTACCCAGTTCTTTACACACGGCTCAATTCCCTTTACAACAATTGGTGCACGAAATACAGTTCCATCCAATGCAGCACGGATGGTTCCGTTTGGTGATTTCCACATTTCCTTCAGATTATATTCTGTCATACGGGCAGCATTCGGAGTAATGGTTGCACATTTTACCGCAACACCATATTTCTTGGTTGCCTCAGCAGAATCAATCGTCACCTGATCATTAGTCTCGTTACGGTATTCCAGACCTAAATCATAGTACTCTGTCTTCAAATCAATAAATGGCAGTAACAGCTCATCCTTGATCATCTTCCAGAGAATTCTTGTCATCTCGTCTCCATCCATTTCTACCAATGGAGTTGTCATTTTAATCTTATCCATTGCATTATCCTCCTATCATCTTTTCAGGAAACAGGCTTTTGATTGCCAGAAACGGCACTGCCTTCCTGTATTGCACTTTTTTCAGAAAAAAGAGCCATAAGTATTACACATATGACTCATTTGTCCTTACTATATTAAGTTCCTATATAGAATAACAGAAAATCACAGTTCTGGCAACTTAACATTTAAAATTTTTGCATTTTCTTCCACAACTCTTGTCAATTCATCATCTGTAATGGAAGTAACACGCCCCTCATCATATTCTTTATCCACCCACTCTTTCACTGCGGCCACAAGCGGTGAATTCTTATCAATCTTTTCCTCCACATGAAGTTTATAATGGGTATTGATCCAGTGAGCAATACCTGCAAGACCGGAAGTGTTGGATACAGCAACCTGAACCGGACGGTTTAAAAACTTATCGGTATCAAAAATGTTATAAATCTCCTCATTTTTCAAAAGACCGTCAGCATGAATTCCAGCACGGGTAATATTAAAATTCTTACCTACAAACGGTGTCTGCTCCGGAATGTGATAGCCAAGTTCCTTCTGGTAATACTCTGCAAGCTCTGTAATTACCGTGGTATCTGCACCATTCAGATTCCCCCGCAGCTGAGCATACTCAAAAATCATGGCCTCTAACGGGGTGTTACCGGTACGCTCCCCAATACCAAACAGGGAACAGTTTACACCACAGGCACCATACAACCATGCCGTTGTAGAATTAGTAACCGCCTTATAAAAATCATTGTGTCCGTGCCATTCTAACTGTTCACTAGGGACACCTGCATGCTTGGTCAGACCATAAATGATCCCCTGTACGGAACGCGGAATCACGGCTCCTGCAAAATTTACACCATAACCCATGGTATCACAGGCACGAATCTTAATCGGAATCTTATATTCCTCCATCAGCTTCATCAGTTCTAAGCAAAACGGAACTACAAAGCCATAAAAGTCTGCTCTTGTGATATCCTCCAAATGACATCTTGGGCTGATACCAATCTCTAAACAGTCACGGATAACAGAAAGATACTGCTCCAATGCCTGTTTTCTTGTCTTCTTCATTTTATAAAAAATGTGGTAGTCGGAACAGGAAACCAGAATTCCTGTTTCCTTTAATCCGATATCCTTTACCAACTCAAAATCCTTCTTTGTGGCACGAATCCAGCTTGTCACCTCCGGAAAACGGTAACCACGTTCCAGACATTTATACACTGCATCCCTGTCTTTCTTGCTGTATAAGAAAAACTCACTTTGACGGATCAATCCGTTTGGTCCACCAAGGCGATGCAGGTAATCATAAATCGTCACAATCTGCTCTGTGGTATAAGGCTCCCTGGACTGCTGGCCATCCCGGAAGGTAGTATCTGTAATCCAGATATCCTTCGGCATATTATGGGGTACTATTCTTTCATTAAACGCAATCTTCGGTACTTCATCATAGGGGAACAAGTTACGGAATACATTTGGCTTTTCCACATCCACTAAATGATACATATGCTCCTCTAATTCCAATAAATTTGTCTTTTCGTTGTTTACTACTAAACGGTTCTCCATAGTCTATCCTCTCTTTCGTAACGCTTATTTTATGGGAATTCCTATATTCTGTCAAACACCAAAACTTAAAATAATGAATTTTCTACTGGTTTATAACGCAGATTATTAAGTTTCCATCTTTATTTTTGTAATATTATAAGCTATCACTTTATTTCACTTTATTTTTACAATATTTATATCATGTTGACTTAACTTTATCAACTTTTTTCTTTCTATTCTTAAATTTATTATGTATACTCTGTTGTTTTTCTCTGCTATTCTCTTGTTTTCTGTATTATCAGCATTGCTTTATAAGAACAAACAACACTCTTTATAAAATAAAGTTTTCTCTTTTTATAATATATACTTTTTCGATTACATTTTTAATCCTATTGCTTTTTTCTCTGGATTTCGCTAAAATATAAATGTTCATACTTGGAGTGGGAAGGAGACCCACTGAAATTAATTTATTATAACACTTCTTAAAATCATTTTCTTTTGTTTGAAAAAACTGCAAAGGAGGATGATTTGTGAAGAAACTCATACGTACAATTGAAGAATTAAGACCCATTGATGACACATTTATGAAAAAACTCGGTGAAAACAGGGGTTTTTGTGAAGAATTACTACAAACTGTCCTTGGCAACCCCAATTTAGAAGTTTTGGAGAATACAACCCAAAAGAACATCCACAATATAGACACACGTTCTGTAACAGTGGATATACTATGTAAGGAAAAGAATGGAGTGCATTTCAGCGTAGAAGTTCAGAAGGCAGATGACGATAATCATCTCAAACGTGTCAGATACAATGGAGCCTGTGTGCAGATTCTTTCCTTGGAGAAAGGGAAACGTTTTGAGGATTTGCCGGATGTCTATATGATTTATATCACGGAAACCGACATCTTCAAAAAAGGAAAGACAATCTATCATTTTGACCATGTTCTTAGAGAAACAGGTGAATTGATGGATAACGGCTACCATGAAATTTATGTGAATGCAGAGATTAATGACGGGACAGAATTGGCAGAATATATGAAGCTTTTTAAAAGCCCGGATGTAATGGATAACCAAAAATATCCTAATCTCTGTGACGCAGTTCGGTATTATAAGAAGGGAAAGGGGCGCGATATCATGTGTGCTGTTGTAGAAGAATATGCGAAAGAATGTGTAAAAGAAAAAGCATTGGAAACTGCCAAATCACTGATTGAAGATAATGTCAGTGACACCATTATTCAAAAAGCAACAGGCTTAACCTTTGAAGAAATTGCCAGCCTGCATGATGAATGAAAAAAACAGAATCATAATATGTTCTATTACAACAAAACGCCCCAGGCAATACCTGGGGCGTTTTAATACAATTCTATATATACGCAAAACTCTTCAATATAAATATAATAAGTGTAAGCGTCACAGAAGATAACAGCGTCGTCATTACCACAATTCCGGAGGCTAATACACCATCATTGCCCATATTCTTTGCCATGATGTAGGAACTTACCGTTGTGGGTGCACCGGTTAAGATTAACAGTGCCACCATTTCTTCATTCCGGAATCCCATCCATACTGCCACTGGAAGAAAGATTCCCGGAATAATCACCAGCTTAATCAAAGATGCAATCACGGTCGGCTTCCATTTTTCAAGGGCGGCACCAGTAGAAAAACCTGCCCCAATGGCAATCAATGCCAGCGGTGTGGAAAGGCTTGCCACACTGTTAATTGTCTTTTGTATAATTACCGGAAACTCCACTTTCAACAGGGCAAAGGGAATCCCCGCCACAATACCGATAATAATCGGATTGGTGACAATTCCCCTCAAGGTTTTCTTAAATACTGCTTTCTTATCCGTCTCCCCGGCATTGGCACTGTGCATAAGGACAATAACGGAAAATATATTAAACAGGGGAATGGATGCCACAATCATCATTGGCACCAGACCGGAACTTCCATATATGTTCTGGGCAAAGGCAATCCCAAGAATTGCCGCACTTCCCCGGAAGCTTCCCTGTACGAAGCTTCCTATCATACTTTTATCTTTTATAAAAATCTCTGCAAACAGCCATGTCACACCAAAGAATATACAGGTTCCCAAAAAGCAAAACAGAACAAATTTCCAGTTAAAATCACTGGACAAGTCCGCTTCTGCTATATCCTTGAAAACCAGTACCGGCAGTGCAACCTTAAATACCAGCTTGTCTGCCACCGACACAAAGTCATCCGTCAGAAAATGAATCCGCTTGAGCCACCAGCCAAGAATCATCACCAGAAAGACTGGCATTGTGGCGTTCAAACTATAGATAAAATTACTCATTTCTTATCTTATTCCTCCACGTCTTCCTCATCATCACTCTTACTATTCTGGCCGATGATAAACAGTGCCACCACCATTACAATTGACACAATCATGCAAATTGCAATCAGCCATGGCTTGGAGGCATCCCCTGTATTTGCTGTTCCAATTAAATAATTCAACATCCTGCTACTCCTCCGGGTGATAATCTTTTACTACATCCTGCTCCGGTATGGTCTTTCTTGTGGCATTCACAAAATTCCGCACTTCAACCGTCGCCTTATTGATTGGAATATTGGTTCCGGCTCCGGCAACACAGCCTCCCGGACATCCCATACCCTCAATCAGGCAGCCGTTCTTCTTTCCTGCCTTGGCAAGCATCAGCATCTTCCGGCATTCATCCAGACCTTCCGCATGTTCGATATGCACCTCAGTTCCCGGATAATATTCATTGATACATGCTTCAATTGCCTTTGCAACACCTCCGGCAACTGCATATCCACGACCGGCTCCAGATGCGTCCTCCACCGGTACACCAACCCGGAAATCATCAAATTCGATATCCCGTGAAATAAACATGGCATCCAGCTCTTCAAAGGTAATGACAAAGTCCACGTCACTGCGCACGGTTCTCCGCATTGCCTCTAACTTCTTGGCAGCACATGGTCCGATAAATACAACAGATGCATCCGGATGCTCACTTTTGATGAGTCTTGCTGTTGCCACCATCGGAGTCAGGGCATTGGAAATCTTATCAATGGTTTCCGGAAAATGTTTCTTGGATAACATCGCCCAGGAAGGACAGCAGGAAGTCAGTAAAAATGGAACCTCCCCCGTTGCAACCTCTTTCACATAATGCTCTGCCTCTGTCATAGCACCCATATCCGCACCCATGGCAACCTCATACACTCCGGCAAAACCAAGTTTTAACAGTGCCGCCTTTATCTTATCCGGTGTGGCATACTCTCCAAACTGACCAACAAATGCCGGTGCAATCTCTGCATAAATGGTCTTCCCGGAACGAAGGGCACGAATCAGCTGGAAAATCTGGGACTTATCTGCAATGGCACCAAATGGACAATTCACCATACACATACCACAGGATACGCATTTCTTCTCATCAATCTTAGCCCGTCCCAATTCATCACTGACAATGGCATTGGCACCACAGGCATCTGCACATGGACGGCGTTTGTGGGAAATGGCATCATATGGACAATGGCTCTTACATTTTCCACATTTGATACAGATATTCTTGTCTATGACAGACTTCCCATTCTCCATGCGGATTGCTCCCACCGGGCAGACCTCCATACAGGGATGTGCCACACAGCCTTTACACTGATTGCTCACCTCATACACATTATGCTCGCAGGCATTGCAGGCAGCCGGAATGACCTGCATCAGAGGCGGCTCATAATACATTTCATCAATATTACTCTCCTCGATGCCCTGTGTCAGATGCACTGGTTTATCTTCTGGACGAAGCGACATACCCATGGCAAGACGCACCCGCTCTCTGGTAATAGCACGTTCCCGGTAAATACTTTCGCAGTACTGCGGGGTATCTCCCGGTGTAATCTTATAAGGAATTGCTTCGATATCATCAATAATGTTATCTGAATGATAGGCAACATTTGCAATCTCAGTAAATACCTGTTTTCTCAGTCTTTTCACATTGGTTACTATACTTCTCACTTCGTCCTCTCCTTCTGATTATATTTGGTATGAATACTTGTACTTTTTACACATGAAAGTTCATGTTTATGCGTTCATTATACATTAAAACAGGGCTTTTTTCTACTCAAATCTATCGGATTCATAAAATTGACAAATCCTTTCTATTCAAAAAACTGATAATCACTTGTCACCGCATCAATATGCATTGTATGAATCATGTGATATGCTGTTATAAAATTCGGAATATTCCACACATTTACCTCGATCCCCTTTTGATGCAGCCATTCCACCTGATATTCTGTCAATCCGTTGTACTTGGAACCCAAACTTGTATGATAATCAATACAGGTCTGGATTACTGCGTCGTCCGGCGTATTGCTTAAATATTCCAGTGGAATTGTATCCCCACCAAGATCTGACAATGTACGAATGGTTTCAATATTCTGTTTATGAAATGTAATCAATTTAACCCGTTCCTCTAATCCATATTGCCGGATGATTTCCAGCAGTTTCTCCAACATCTCTTTTGACAACACCTGTTTCAGTTCAATACAGAGTGTCTTTCCCGGATAGGCATTTGTCAATGTCAGAATCTGTTCTAAGGAAGGAATATATTCATTGGAATATATCTCAACATTTTTTCCTTCTGTAATCCGGTAGGACATCGCCTGGGCGGCAGACAGTTCCGTTACCTTTACATCCACTCCACAACTGGTTTTTAAGGATTCATCATGGGATACAACAAATCCATTGTCCAAAGTCTTCCATATATCGATTTCTACATAGTCAAATCCGTTTTCAAATGCAAGGCGGACTGCTGTCTGGGAATTATCCGGTGCCAGTTCACTTTGTCCCCTGTGTGCAATAAATTTACAATCATCTTTCTGCAAACGGCTGACATACACGGTAAAAGTATCTTTTTCTCCACTTCCATCTACAGTCTGTGCCGTAATCGTGGCAACACCACAGCCAATGGTAAAGATTTCTCCGTCCCTTACAACCTGTGCCACCGAAGGATTACTTGTACTCCACACCAGATTCTGATTCGTTGCATTTTCCGGTTTAAAACTTGCATTTAAAGAAAATATCTGCCCTTTTTTGACAAAAGCACCATATGTATTCAAAGCTGTACAATATGCCGTTTTGGATTTTAAAGACAAACTTACGGATTTCACCAGAGAAATCACCTGGATTTTTATTGAAGCTTTTTTGCCGCTTCCGTCTGTGGCTTCTGCCGTAATCCTCACAACACCGTTTGCTTTTCCTGTAACCATTCCCTTTGCATCTACCGTGGCAATTTTCTCATCACTGCTGCTCCATTTTACCTTCTTATTGGATGCCTTTTCCGGAGAAACCGTCACTTTAAACTGATAGTTCTTTCCTACCTCCAGTTCGGTTATATCCTCACTGTTTTCAAAAGCAACTGCGGATACTTTCGTCCCTACTATAACCTTTAATTTCAATTTTTTCTTTGAACCGTCCGTTGTCTTTGCCAAAATAGTCGCCTTTCCCTTTTTCTTTGCTTTTATGACACCCTGCTGTGTAACGGAAACAACTTTCGGATTATTGGAAGACCATTCCAGTTTTTTATTTTTTGCGGATTTTGGTGTGATTTTTACCTTTAATTTTAAAGTCTCTCCCTTTTTAACAGTAAGAGTATTCTCATATTTAAAAAAGGCAAGTTCCTTTACCTTTCCAGCCGCCTCCACGTTAGAAACCGCCAAAAGACTTCCCAGTCCGATTACTATCATTGTATGCAAAAAAATACGTATGTACCCTTTCATTTTATCACTTCCCTTTCTTCTCCCATTATAATAAATTTTCCATTGATTGCAAGTATTCCCAATAATGCCCTACAAAAAAGAAACCGGCAAAAACCGGCTTCTCCAAATTTCTATGCAGTTGTCTTTTTGGGAAATCTGATTTTCCTGCCCGGTGTCATACATAGCACCAGGAAAACAAACAGCAGTATGATTAATAAAAAGATCATGCATTTATGCCACCAGGAAACCACATTTGCCATGAGCATTGCAAAAAATGTGGCACTGATTAAGGCAGAGAACAGGTACTTCTCAAATGAGAAATAAAAACCCTGTTTTGAAAGTTCCAGCTGCTTAGTAAGCCAGAGTGCAAGACCAATCAAAATTGCTGCGATTGCAAGATATGCCAGTGCATATCCAATATAAGTTTCCACATGGGAAAAATCATAAAATCTGCTCAATATGCCTTCTGAAAGATATGTCTTATAATATTCCGGAATACTCTCTTCTAATATACCACCCTGGTAGCAAATCGGCACCTTCATCACACCATGCACAAATTCTTCAGAAACTTCCTCAAATGACCCGACTGAATCTGCAACCCTGTAATAATTATTACCAGGCAGCTTCAGGGTGAAGAATCCATAAAGAAACTGTACCAGTATATTATTACCGGCTGCAGCAAATGTCTGGTTCAGGATAAGACCCAGCATTTCAAAGCTTCCCAGGGCTCCCACCAGCTTCATTAAACCATTTGGGAACATAGTCTCCATAAAATAGAGAAAGCCAAGCAGCAAAAACAAAAAGGCAATACAGGTAACGGTCAATCCTGCAACCGAGGCAGCAAACCATGGCACATCCACTTCCATAGCATTTAGCTGCCATATCGTTTTTTTATGTACATAGAATGCATATAAAATAACCGGAAGTACCATCAGGATACTGTCCATCACAAAACGAAACCAATATCTGACAGTTCTCTTTACCGGAAGCCCACCTAAAAACTCCCTTCCATAACTGTCCTTTTCAATCCAGTACCGAAACACTTTACGGATCAACAGCCACACCATCTGACACAGGATAAGTTTTCCCAAAAAGATATAAATCATATCCCATGCCACATAATCCAAATCTGTATACAATTCTAAAAACAGCATTTCCGCTCCTTCATCTGCCGCATAATTTATTCCCGAAAACATATATGATAAATGTACATTATATCCTGCAAACAGCCAGATACAGTTTGCTACCAAAAAGAACAAATCTGTTTTCCACTCAAACCGGAACAGCCGTTTCACATCCTCTGAACCTATTTTTTTCTTTATTTTTTCAAAGAAAGAATACCCTTCCTCTACTCTCCAGTTTTCTTTCTTTTTCAGGGTAAACGGCCGCATAACAGCACATACGGCTATTGCTGCTACAACAGAAGGTATGATGGCAGACCATAAACTGCAATCCCATACATACTGTACCTCAAAGGAAAGACACAACAGACCGCAAAACAGAGCAAACAAATAATCTGCAGACCGGAAGTATAAAATTCTTCCCTTGGACAATTCCCTTTTTTTTGCAGCAAACACAATAAGTATCATAAGAAACAGAAGCACTATCCCTATTATTCCTGTTATTTTCCACAGTTCCCAGCCAGCTACGGTTCCTGTCATCAAGCCGGTGAGTTCAAGTTCCCGGAAAAATTCACAGGGAGAAAGAAGTTTATACAACAACTGATCTAACTTGTCCACAAGCACGTTCAATTCATATTCATCCGTGATGGATTTTTTAAATATCTGACACCAGAAAGTCCAGCCCCAGGTATCTGCTATATAATATAATCCATCCCAGGTAACAAGAGAAAGGACACCTCCTACCAGGGGATTCCGGGCTATCGTCATTCCAAGATAAATCCATGTATAGATCATTACCAGAAATAATGTATAACAGAGTATAGCAGTTATCAGTTTTTCTGAGGGAAGAGAGAAAAAGCTTTCTGAAACCACAACGCCGCACCTTTCCTCCAGCACCCTTGCCAGAATATGATTATAATGGTTCTGACAGCACAGTAACAGACCTGTCTGCAGCAGCATTGCCAGCAGCAGAATACCTAAAATGGATAAATATTCATGTAAAACAATTGCTGTGTTCTTCACCGGCAACGTCCGCTCAAACTCCCTTGCCCCTCTATCTGCAAAACAGAATTCCCGGACAAATAAAAGGAGGCAGATTCCCAACATTGTGGTAAAAAAACCCAACAGACTATAATTCTCGCCCTTATCCACCATACCTGCACATAAATCTTTCCCTGTCTGCGGTATGGAAAACGTCTTCTCCGCCATCTGTTTTCCGATATCCGTACGAATCTCTGTTTCAAGGCTCTGCTTGGTAAATGCCATACCATTATCCTTACAGATAAACATTGTATCACATATTACAAAGGCAAATACGATCAGAAGGACGGACAGATAAAACCCGGCTGTTGCTTTTGTTATTTTCATGAAACCTTTCATTGCTATCCCTCCCTACTTTGATTCTTCCAGCACAACAAACAGTTCCTCCAAAGAAATATCCACCGGCTCAATCAGACTGGCACCACATTTTCTAAGCCGGTTTGCAAGTTCTTCACTGTAATCCTTCACTACCATGGTATAAATGCTTCCCACATTGCTGATTCGTAAAATCTGTGGCATATCATATACCTCTTTACCGGCACCACCTTCAAATACGACATTCAAACGAGTCAGTTCGCATTTCATCTCTTCCATGGACATTTGGCGCTCCACTTCTCCCTGATGGAGCATGGTCACAGAATCACAGATTTTTTCCAGACCGTCCAGATTATGGGAACTTATCAGTACCCCGATTTCCCGTTGTTCCACTTCATTGATCAGCAGTTCAAAAAACTTCGCCTTTGCCACCGGATCCAGTCCGGAAGTCGGCTCATCCAATATGAGATAATCCGGTTCCTTCGCAGTTTCCAGCATAAATGCCAGCCGCATCTTCTGTCCTTTGGAAAGTGAAAATATCCGCTTATCCACCGGAAGCTTGAAAATCTCATTAAAATCATTGAATTTCTCCCGGTTAAACTTCGGATAAAACATCTCATACATATGTACCATTTTGGAAACCGTATAATACTTGATATAATCATTGTAATCCGCCACATATCCAATGGTTTCCTTTACTTCAGGATTGTCATACACCGGTTTCCCGTCATATAAGATACTTCCCGTATCTGCTTTGTAAATTCCTGTCACGCATTTTATCAATGTGGTCTTGCCTGCACTGTTCTCCCCGATCAGTCCATGGATTTCTCCCGGAAGAACCGTAAGACTTACCCCTTTCAAAACCGGATTCTTATCATAACTTTTACATACATCTTTAATCTCTAACATATACTCATCTCCTCATAAATCCCCTTAACCAGGTCAACAATCATCTTTTTGTCATACCCCATCATCTTAAGTTCCATCAATTCCGACCGTAATGCCTTCTCAATCTCTTTAAGCTTCATCTCATCCGGTTTTACCTGAATCTCTTCTGCAATAAAGGTTCCCTTTCCCCGGATTGTCTCAATAATCTGCTGACGCTCCAATTCCTGGTAAGCCTTTGAGACGGTTCCCGGCGTAATCTTAAGCTCCAGTGCAAGTTTCCGCACAGATGGGATTGCATCACCGGGCTTTAAATACTCTTTCATGACATTAAATTTTATCTGCTCAATAATCTGCTCATAAATCGGTTTACTGCTCTTATAATCCAATACAATCATCGGTCTCCTCCTTTCCTTTCGGTTTATCCCTGACTCCAAAGTGTTCTAACTGTACCACTCGTTATAATACAGTTATATCATTTTCGTATTCATTTGTCAACCACTTTCCCGCAGCAAGGATGCCACCACGCACAAGAGATAATAAATTGCAGCTTTTTATAGAAAATGTTTTGATGTAAACATATACAAAATGCAAAATTCGTACTATAATATATAAGGATTATTACATATACGAGGAGCAATTATCATGCGAGAATTTAACAAATCCCATAAATTAGACAACGTCTGCTATGACGTAAGAGGTCCGGTGGTGGATGAAGCAAACCGGATGATTGAAAATAATATCGATATTCTGAAGCTGAACATCGGCAATCCCTATCCTTTTGGATTCAACGCTCCAAACGAGATTATCCAGGATATCCGTTATAATCTGATGGAGTCCCAGGGCTATTCCGATTCCAAGGGAATCTTCGGTGCCAGAAAAGCAATCATGCAGTACTGCCAGTTAAAAAATATTCCAAATGTAGGAATCAACGATATCTATACCGGTAACGGCGTATCCGAACTGATTACCATGAGCATGCAGGGTCTTTTGGATGATGGTGATGAGATCTTAATACCGGCACCGGACTATCCGCTCTGGACTGCCGCTGCCAATCTTGCAGGTGGCAAACCGGTACACTATATCTGTGACGAACAGGCTAACTGGTATCCGGATATTAAGGATATGGAAAGTAAGATTACAGACCGGACAAAGGGCATTGTTATCATCAATCCAAATAATCCTACCGGAGTCCTATATCCAAAGGAAGTATTAGAGGATATTGTCAATCTTGCGAGAAAATATGAACTGATCATCTTTGCAGATGAGATATATGACCGGCTGGTTATGGATGGCAAGAAACATATTTCCATTGCCTCCCTGGCACCAGACCTGATGTGTGTTACCTTTAACGGACTTTCCAAGTCCCACCGCATTGCAGGTTACCGGAGCGGCTGGATGAGTTTAAGTGGTGATAAGTCTTACTGTAAGGGCTACATAGAAGGACTCAATATGCTGTCCTCCATGCGTCTTTGTTCCAATGTGCCGGCACAGTCCATTATCCAGACTGCTTTAGGCGGAATCCAGAGTGCCGACGAACTTTTATTACCTGGTGGAAGAATCTATGAACAGCGTGAATATATCTATAATGCATTAAATGATATTCCGGGAGTCAGTGCCGTGAAACCGGATGCCGCATTTTATATCTTCCCGAAACTGGATGTAAAGAAATTCAACATCACCAATGATGAACAGTTTGCCCTGGATTTCTTACAGCAAAAGCATGTCCTCATTGTACAGGGAAGCGGCTTCAACTGGCAGGAACCGGACCACTTCCGGATTGTGTATTTACCACAGGTGGATGATTTAAAGATTGCCGCCAGCCGGCTGCGTGATTTCCTGGAACATTACAGACAGTAAATACCTATAGGAGCTGTACGGACAGCTTTCTTTCGATAGCGGCAATTATATAGGCGAACCGGTTCCGTAACAGAACCGGTTCGCCTTTTTTCCTGTAAATCACTATTACATTGCATTCAATTATCCTTCTTCGCCTTTTGCTCCTCCTGAATCATATCCACAATCCTGAAATCCAGTCGTATAATCCAATCCACCATTTATCTTTTCTCCTTTTTCTATATAACCTGGAAAACTCTTCCGGAATATGCTGCCAAATCCATCATACACTGACCATTTCGCACCAAAATTTCCTGATTCTCTTCTAAAAGCTCCCCTCCATAGATATCCCTCTCCGTATTCAATAATTCTTTTAACCGATGATTTCCGGACAATCTTACAAGATAGTTGGAAAATCTGTTATTACCAAAATTAAAAACCGCGAATATCTGCTCTCCTCCGGCACTTCTGATATATGCATATACCAGATCCTGGGGTTGGTCTGCGATCACATAGGAAAAACAATTGCTGTTATACTCCCCATCATATAAAGCCGGATGTGCCAGATAAATATAATTCAAATCCCGGAAAAAGCGTTTGAACTTTTGATGCATCGGATATTGTTCTAAAACATCAAAATCCTGGGGACGGTACTCTGCCCACTCCCGGAACTGTCCGATTTCATTTCCCATAAAATTCAGTTTTTTCCCAGGATGGGTTATCATATACAAAAACAACGCACGACACTGGGCAAATTTTTCTTCATAGTTCCCGTACATCTTATCCAGGATTGTCTTTTTTCCATGAACCACCTCATCATGGGAAAAGGCAAGCAGATACAGTTCATTATAAAAATAGTGCATGGAAAAGAGAATATCCTGATAATGCTCACGCCGTTTCTCCGGTGGACAGGCGAAAAACTGAAGGGTATCATGCATAAATCCCAGATCCCATTTGTAATCAAAACCCAGCCCGCCATAGACAACCGGTGCCGTCACCTTCAGATAACTGGTGGAATCCTCCGCAAACAGTATGGCATGGGGATGTCTTCTGTGAAGTCCCTCATTCAGGCTCTGCACAAACTGCAATGCCTTTTCATTCACCCCGCATTCCTGTCTTCCACGCCAGTAAATGATATTGGAAATGGCATCAAAACGAAGCCCATCGAAATGGTAATCCGTAAGCCAGTAATCCGCACAGGATTTTAAAAAGCTAGCCACTTCTCCCTTGGCATGGAGAAAATTATAGGAGCCCCACTCACTTTCTGTCACATCACTGAAGGGCATTTCATAAAGAGGCGAACCATCAAACAGGGAAAGTCCGTAATCATCCACTGCAAAATGCACCATTACAAAATCCAGAATCACCCCAATTCCCGCCATATGGCACTGGTTCACAAATGCCTTCAAACCATCACAGGTTCCATATCTGGCAGTGGGGGCAAAAAAACCAGTACACTGATATCCCCATGATTCATCCATGGGATGTTCTGCAAGGGGCAGGATTTCCACATGGGTGTAGCCCATTTCCTTCAAATAGGGAATCAATACATCTCCCATTTCCTCATAACGATACCACTTATCACCATTGGAACGCCAGGATCCAAAATGCATCTCATAAATGTGCATGGGCCGGTTATACCCTTTATCTGTATGTTCCATCCATTCTTTATCGGTAAATGCAAATCCATTCCGGTCACGGATGATGGAGGCAGAGCAAGGCCTTAACTCCATGCCAAATCCATAAGGATCTGCCTTGTCCGTCACACTTCCATCATGATGATAAATGCGGTATTTATACATCTGTCCTTCCTTTGCCTCCGGAATCAGAATACTATAAATTCCTCCCCTGCCTTCACAGACAAGCTCCGTATCATGCCAGAAATTAAACTCTCCAATCACAGTGACTTTCTTTGCCTTCGGTGCATATACACGGAAACGCACTCCACCCTCCACAATATGTGCACCAAAATATTCATATGCTTTCCATTCATTTCCATTATAAAAATCCTGTAAATCCATATATTTCCCCTTACTAATTATTCACAATACACATAGCATAAAGTAAAGTCCCTCAAATGCCTGATAGAATCAACCATATTAGGTAATTATACGGAAATGTTTCATAACCGTCAACTTTTTGCATATACTAAATAGAAAAGATTAGGGGCTTTCCATATGGAACAAAACAACCGCCATCCCTTAGATGCAATCACAAACAGCAGCAGTCTGTCCATGTTAGAAGCCCTGATTCCCTTTGTTGACTATCCATTAAAGCTTCCCCTGGCACTTCTCATCAAATTTAACGAAATCCGTCTAATTATAAATGCGTTCCGCTCTCTGGATTATTTAACCCAAATAGGTTTACATAATCCATCAAGAGAGCCAATGGATATATTGGGATCCTTAACCGGCATGTCTCCGGAAATGCTGAAAATGCTGTTTTCTTTTGCGGAAAACATGAATTCTTCCCTTTCCCCCGATATGCTGTCCGGATTAACCGGAGGTGGGGCAAATGATTTTTCCAGTCTGTTCCAGAATTTATCTTCGAACATGGTTCAAAATACAAATAACACTCCAAACGATCCTGATCCTGCCGGAAAACCACCGTTTTCGCCAAAACCGGAAGCAACATTTTATGACTCCTCCGGCGAAGATTTTGACCGGAATATCCAGAGCATTTTAGCCGAATATGATTTGATGCAGGCAGCAGAATTCAACCAAAGCCAGCCGGAAACTCTTCAAACAGAATCCTATATCAATGACAAGGAGGATATATCATCATGAACGAACAGGATTTCTTTTCCACACCAGAATTTAACCAGCTGCACCCGGTAAAGCAGCAGATTATCCGGGAGATTGTGAAAAATAACCATAACGCTTCTCCGGAAGTCATGCTCCCAAAAATACTATCCATCAACAAGGAACTGAATAAACGAAACCTTAATTTTACCAGGGAGGAAACAACACTTCTTATCAATATCATGAAGGAAAATATGTCTCCGGCCGAACGCCAGAAGGTGGATATGCTGATGGGACTTTTTTACCGCTAGAAGCTGCCGCATTAATGCGGCAGCCCCGCTTTTTCTACATAGCGTTCCAGTTCTTCCTTACAGGAAAACTGCTTTAACCGGGCCATGATATCCATTTTATCAATATCATCTTCTCCCTGTAGCAGTTTATCCACATATGCCTCTTCATCCCCATGAAACAGCAGGTCAAAATCCATAATAGCTGGTGCCAGTGCCGGATTATAGTTGTCACCTGTCACAAGTCCCATTGAATGTTCCTCCTTATAACGTAATAAAGATACAGCCAATCGACTGTATCCTTATTATTTGTCATTTGCTATGCAATTAAACTTTCAATTTTTTCTAAATTCAAGAAGCTCCAGACCCTCATTGTGCTCTAATACCGTATTGATGGTCCACTGATTGGTAAACAGCAGCAATGGATTTCCTTTCATGTCCTTTACTTTCTTCACTTCATTGACACGTTTCAACGAATTGACATCCGTGGAAGGATCCTTGATCCACCGGATAAAATTATATGGCAAAGGTTCTAATTTAATATCACAGCCATATTCATTTTCCAGACGGTATTTCAACACTTCAAACTGCAAAACGCCTACAACTCCTACAATGATTTCCGACATACCTGCCGTATATTCCTGAAAAATCTGAATGGCTCCCTCCTGTGCAATCTGGGTAACTCCCTGTACAAACTGTTTCCGTTTCATGGTATTCAGCTGCACAATCCTGCAAAAATGCTCCGGTGCAAAGGTTGGAATCCCCTCATATTTAAACTTTCTCCCAGGTTTACATAATGTATCACCGATAGAAAAAATCCCAGGGTCAAATACACCGATCACATCTCCTGCATAAGCTTCTTCCACAATCTTCCGATCCTGTGCCATAAGCTGCTGTGGCTGGGAAAGTTTCATTTTCCGCTTACTCTGGACATGATAAACCTCTTTTGAAGCATCAAATTTTCCGGAACAGATTCGCATAAATGCAATCCGGTCTCTGTGAGCTTTATTCATATTTGCCTGAATCTTAAAAACAAAAGCAGAAAAATCCTCTTCCATAGGATCAATCAGACCCTCATTTGACATTCTTGGAAGCGGGGATGTTGTCATTTTCAAAAAATGATTTAAAAAAGTTTCAATACCAAAGGTATTTAACGCAGAACCAAAAAATACCGGCGATAATTCTCCCCTGTTTACCTTATTTAAATCAAGGGGCTCACTGGCACCATCCAGTAACTCTATCTCCTCCACCAGCTTGTCATAAAGAATTTCGCCTATATCCTGTTTTAATGCATCATCCTCAATGGAATAATCTGTTTCTGCCGCCTTCTTCGCACCACCGGTGGATACTGCCTGGAACTTGGAAACCACCTTAGTCTCTCTGTCATACACACCCTTAAACTCTTTTCCGGAACCAATTGGCCAGTTCACCGGACAGGTCTGTATTCCCAGTACGGATTCAATATCATCCAGCAATTCAAAGGTATCTTTTGCATCCCGGTCCATCTTATTGATAAATGTAAATATCGGAATATGACGCATAACACATACTTTAAATAATTTAATGGTCTGTGCCTCAACACCCTTTGAGGCATCAATCACCATAACAGCCGAATCTGCCGCCATCAGTGTCCGGTATGTATCCTCCGAAAAATCCTGATGTCCCGGTGTGTCCAGAATATTAATACAGTAACCATCGTACTGGAACTGTAACACAGAAGATGTGACCGAAATACCTCTCTCCTTTTCAATATCCATCCAGTCAGATACCGCATATTTTGAATTTGCCTTTCCCTTTACAGAACCTGCTGTATTGATTGCTCCACCAAACAACAGGAATTTTTCTGTCAAAGTGGTTTTTCCTGCATCCGGATGGGAAATAATTGCAAATGTTCTTCTTTTTTCAATCTCTTTCTTTAAATCTGCCATTTTATACTCCTTAGTGCCTGTCTCAATAGGCAAGATTTATCACCAGCTTGATAACCTTGCCATTCTGTATTTGAATTTCATTATTTCTACCAGATAAATTCTTCTTAATACTCCCCTTACGCACTCTGTATATCCATTTTTCAGTATCAATATTCTTTTTACTCAGATGTCTCTTATTAGTCGTTTTCTGTATCTTGGGGTCTTCTTTATTATTATTTATATTTTTATTATTTATATTTTTATTATTTTCATTCATACCGTTCTTTCTCAATGAATCTGGTATCTTTTTTAAATCACCCATATAATACTTTGTTTTTGAGGTCAATCTTGCGGTCTGCACATCCCCAATCTGTTTCCATTCGCAACTCCCATTCGCAATCTGATACTTTGTATAACGAATGGTATTTCCTCTGATGGATAAAATCGCATAATCTACATTATCCAAGGTGCATCCGGAAAGACCAATTTCTTCTAAAGAATAATACCTTTTTGCCTGTGCCGTATTACCATTTCCAAATAAATATACCAAACCAATTATCGGAATTAAAATCAAAAATAACCGTCGAAATAAATGCATAATATCTCCTTTTATCCCCCACACTAACACTAAGAAAGATACTGCCGCACTTCAATTATGCGGCAGCTCTTTCCTACATTTATTTTGCAACAATATTTACAATCTTACCAGGAACATATATTTCTTTTATAATATTAAGACCCTCTAACTTGTCTGCAACTGCTTCTTTACCTATTGCAATTACATCATCTTTAGCTGCATCCACTGCAATATCAATGGTAGCCTTTGTCTTACCGTTAATCTGTACCGGAATGGTAATCTCATTATCCTTCATGGCATCCTCTTCATAGGTTGGCCATCCGGTATGGAATACGGTTTCTGTTCCACCTAACATCTCCCATAATTCTTCTCCTATGTGAGGAGCAAATGGAGCAATCAGACGAACCACTGTCTTAAGGGTTTCGATATCCACGCCGCCCTTCTTGGTCAAATCAACAAATTTGTTGTTATACTCCATAAATCCGGAAATAACGGTATTCAATGAAAAGCTTTCCAAACGGGTTGTAATATCATAAACCATCTTGTGGCGAAGCTTAATCAGCTCCGGTGTTTCCTTTCCAGGATTCTCAATATTAGTCACTACCATGTTATAGAATCGTGACAGAAAACGATATACACCATCAATTCCTCTGTCATCCCAGATAGAATCTAACTCCGGTGGTCCGATAAACAACTCATACAGACGTAATGCATCGCAGCCGTAATCTCTTACCATATCATCCGGCGATACAATGTTACCAAGGGACTTACTCATCTTGGTTGCAGCACCGGTCTCTCTATCACGTCCACAGACCATACCCTGATTAAATAACTTCTTAAATGGTTCATCAAAGTCCACCACTCCGATATCGTGTAAAAACTTGGTATAGAACCGGGCATATAATAAATGTAGTACCGCATGCTCTACACCACCGATATACATATCCACCGGCAGATATTTATCTGCTTTCTCCTTATTCACTAATTCCTTATCATTCTTGTTATCTACATAACGTAAGAAATACCAGGAAGAACCTGCCCACTGAGGCATGGTGTTGGTCTCACGTTTTGCAGGCTTACCACAGCAAGGACATGTGGTATTTACCCAGGAATCAATGGCAGCCAATGGTGATTCACCGGTTCCGGTTGGCTCATACTTTTCAACCTCTGGAAGAAGTACTGGAAGATCTTCTTCCGGAACAGGAACTGCACCACAATCCGGACAATGAATAATCGGAATCGGCTCGCCCCAGTAACGCTGACGGGAGAATACCCAGTCACGGAGCTTATAGTTAACTGTTTTCTTACCATATCCCATCTTCTCTATCATTTCCGGAGCTTCACGCTTTAACACTGCGGATTCCATACCATTCCAGTCTCCGGAATTAATCATAGTTCCGCTTGCCTCGGTATAAGCTTCTTCCATGTTCTCGATTTCTTTTCCATCCTTGGCAATAACCTGGATAATCGGCAAATCAAACTTCTTTGCAAACGCAAAGTCACGGTCATCATGAGCCGGTACACACATGATTGCACCGGTACCATAATCTGCCAATACATAATCCGATAACCAGATTGGTGTCTTTTTACCATTCAAAGGATTGATTGCATAAGAACCGGTAAATACACCTGTCTTTTCCTTATCCTGCATACGGTCAACATTGGACTTCATGGAAGCATCATAGATGTATTTCTCCACTGCCTCTCTTGTCTCATCGGTTGCAAGCTTGGAAGCAAGCGCATGCTCCGGTGCCAATACCATAAAGGTTGCACCCCATAAGGTATCCGGACGGGTGGTATATACGGTAATGCTTTCATCCATACCATCCACCTTGAAATCAACCTCTGCACCATAGGATTTACCAATCCAGTCAGACTGCATCTTCTTAACCTTTTCCGGCCAGTCTAATTTGTCAAGGTCTGCAAGCAGACGATCAGCATAAGCTGTAATCTTTAACATCCACTGACGAAGATTTTTCTTTGTTACCTCAGAATGACAACGCTCACACTTGCCATCCACAACCTCTTCATTTGCAAGACCTGTCTTGCAGGATGGACACCAGTTAATCGGCATCTCCTTCTCATAGGCAAGTCCATTCTTAAACATCTGTACAAAAATCCACTGTGTCCACTTATAATAATCCGGGTCTGTGGTATTTACTTCTCTGTCCCAGTCATAAATTGCTGAAATCTCATTAATCTGACGTTTGATGTTCTTTACGTTCTCTGCTGTGGAAATCGCAGGATGTACACCATTCTTGATTGCATAGTTCTCTGCAGGAAGACCAAATGCATCCCATCCCATTGGATGAATCAGATAATATCCCTGCATCATTTTATATCGGCTCCATACGTCCGAAATAACATATCCTCTCCAGTGACCTACATGAAGTCCGTTACCGGATGGATACGGAAACATATCCAGACAGTAATACTTTGGCTTTTTGCCATCCTCCACATTAATTGGATTCTCTTCCCATTTCTTGCGCCATTTGCCTTCAATCAGCTTGTGATTATACGCTGTTGCCATTGCTTGCTCCTCCTTGTACCTCGACATTGCTTCCTGTATGTTAAGTATAACCAAAATTAACAAAATCCTTAACTTAAACATTGTACCATACAACGCCATTTTGTCAAGAATTCCCTAAATCCCTGTTTCGTTAATTTAAAGGGACGCTTTGAAGGGGTGATGCCGGACGCA
>JBJEJE010000042.1:0-13265 GCA_051877755.1 Lachnospiraceae bacterium
CAGCAGAGCAGGAAAGACCGTGGTATGTGAATGCTGATATTGATTGGTTCATGGAAAATAGAAAGACTGAGTGGTATAAGGCGATAGAGATTGGAAATGTGGTCAGGGAGTTTCTACAGTACAGTGAAAAAGGAAAGGCTGAGTATGCTGATTCCTTTGCACAGGAAAGGCTTGGTAAAAATAAGAGAACGCTATATCGTTACGTGAAAGCATATCAGGAAGCATCCGCTTGGGCGTATCAGCTGCATAAACAGGATGGAGCGGATTATGATTACTTGAAAATTCTAGCACTATGCAGGAAACCAAAGGAAACAGGAACATTCCCAAGCTTCACTCCGGAAGTGAAACAGGCAATCAAGAACATATGGTTCAACAAGGAATTTGCCATGAACCAAGGGACAAGGGAATTACTGTATGACAAACTGCAGCTTTTAGCACGTATTAATCATTGGGAAAAGATACCGTCTTATCAGTCGGTGGTACGTTATATCAGTTATCTCATGGAAGATGAAGGTATGAAGAATGCTTGGTATCTGGCAAGTCACGGCGTTCGTGAATACAAGAATAAGGTTATGGGTAAGGCACTGATGGACACCACGGTACTTAAACCGATGGAGATTGTGATGGGCGATGAACATACCTTTGACTGTTGGGTGGCATACACGCATCCTAACGGTAAAGTAACACCGATAAAGCCTGTACTGGTAGCGTGGATTGATGTGAGAAGCCGGAGGATTATAGGAGATGTGATTTGTCATCATGCAAATTCAGACATTCTAAAAGAGAGTTTAATTAAGTTAATCAATACTCCCGGATGCGGAGTGCCGGAATGGTTGCTGATAGATAACGGAAAAGATTACACAGCGGAGATGATGACCGGAGTACCTAGAAATCAGCGTGACATCGATGGTACAGATTATATTGACCTAGCAAACGGTTTTTACCGTAAATTGGGGATAGAGCACATTCATAGGGCATTGCCCTATCAGCCGTGGACAAAAGGGCAGATTGAGCGTTTCTTCGGTGGAGTGTGCAGCCGTTTTTCTAAACAGTTCACATCATATACAGGAACCCTCACAGGTTCAAGGACGGATGCCAAGATACCAAAGGATATTCAAAAGATGTGCGACAGGGGAGAACTGCTGACTATGGAAGAGTTTTATGAGCAGTGGCAGACGTGGCTTGTGGAGAAATATGAGAAGCGGGTTCACCGTGGATTAAAGGATGCAGGGGAGAAATACAAGACACCATTATCACTGTTTGAAAACGAAGAACATTATTATAAGCCGGCACCGCCGAAGTCAGCGCAGATTGTTTTAATGTATCGTGAGGACAATGTCCGCATTAGAAATTATGGGTTCAAACGGTATGGAAAAGTATATGACCATCCGGCACTTCGGACGCATATCAATGAAAGTCTAAGCATCCGGTACGATAAGCATGACATTTCAACCATCTTTGTTATTGGAAAGGATGGAAGGACGATTTGCGAGGCGGAGTGTCAGGAGTTGCTTGCCTTTGGTACTCACGTGTCCGAGGAGGCACTTGTAAAGCATATGAAGAAACAGAACCGACAGCTGCGTGAAGACCGTCGGATACTGGAAGAGAACAACGTTCCATTTGAAGAAATGAATGACCAGTATATCGGTTTCAGCTCTGTTACCGGAGGCATTGACCTGATGATTGGTAAGAAGCCTAAAAAGAAAGACAATCTGGTATCTATGCCACTGGATAAAGATTACCGGAATGGTTTCCGGGGAAAGGCGCAGGAACCTGAACCTGTAGAGGAAAATGAGTATATCAATAAAAAAGCAGAGGATGCGTTGAAATCTCTACGGGCGTTATAATTAAAAATTTTGTCACAAGATGAAACGAAAGAAAGGTTGGGAAAACATATGGAAGCAGCAATGATGGAGAATACATATACACAGGAAAAAACACTGGCAGAGCGTGTCAATGAAATATTAGCAGAACTTAAAATGACGAAACAGGAGCTGGCATTGAAAATTGACTACTCAAGACCAGCAGTGAGCCGTTATTTAAATGGAAAATATGAGGCAGATGCCACAGAACTGGAAGAACGGTTATTAAAGTTTGTTGGAGAGTATGAAGGTACTCAAAGGGGCGAAGGAGAAGCAAAACCGGAATTAAATGTTGTCTCCGGTGTTCGTAAAAAAATAGAGTATTTTGAATCTACAGATTATATTCAGACGATAGGTATCTGCAAAGCATGTCAGGAAAATATGGCATTGGGAATTATCGTTGCCAAATCAGGCTATGGTAAAACCCACACTCTGAAACGTTACGCTAAGATGCCAAGAGTGGTTTACATCGAGGGCAATGAGACTATGAACTGCAAGGATATTGTTCGCCGGATAGAGAGCCGGATAGGAATGTCCCGTAGTTATGGCAGCATTGACGAGCGGATGGAGCGTATCATTGAGTTTTTCAATGTGAATGAGGGCTATCTTCTTATCATGGATGAGGCGGACAAGCTGATAAATAAGTACACACAGAAAAAGATAGAGTTGCTAAGGAATATCACAGATGCTGCGGATGTGGGGCTTGTGATTGCAGGGGAGCCGGTGCTTGAAAACCTGTTAAAGGGATATGACAAGCGTTTTACCAACCGTATGGATTTCTATTATAAGCTGCGTGGACTTTCACAGCAGGAAGTAAAAGACTATTTAGAAGGCTACGACATAGACGAAGCAGCCATGACGGAGTTTTTAGTCCGGGCAACCAATTCACAGACCGGATGCTTCCGCTTACTGGATAGAACGCTAAACAATGTCATCCGACTGTTAAATGACAGCGGACAGACTAAGGTTACTATGAAGATTATGAAACAGGCATCCAATATGATGATGCTTTGACGGAGGCACGAAAGGGTTAAGAGAAAATGAAAAAAGGCAAATCAGTAATGGTGGTATTGTTTATCTTATTCATTTTAGTATTAGTGTGGCTAACTTTTATAGTTATGCGACTGAGTACATATGCTGCACCTGTGAAACCGAATGAAATAAAGGAAACATGGATATCTGAAGAGCAACAGGAGTATTGCCGTGAGATTGGAAAGCAGTATTCCATTTGTCCGGAGCTTTTAATGGCTATGATTGAGGTGGAGAGTTCCGGCAGGGAGGATGTCATAAATGGAGATTGTGTGGGACTTCTTCAGATAAATGAGCAGTGGCATCGGGAGCGGATGAAACGCTTAGGCGTGTCGGACTTAAAAGATGGTTACTCAAATATTAAGGTAGGGGCTGATTATCTGTCGGAACTATTTGAGGAGAACGAGGGAGACCTCTATCTAGTCTTAATGAAATACAATATGCTGCATGATAAGGCAGAGGGATTTGTGGAGCAGGGAATTTATTCAGAGTATTCTTTAAAGGTTGCAGGACGTGCGGAGGAACTGGAACGATTACATGAGGAGAAAGGAGAGGCGTATGGGAAAACGGATTGTGATTGAAGTGTCCGGCGAACGGGAAGAGGAAATTGCATATGAGACGATAAATGCTGCTGTAGAAGCATTCAGGAGAAACCCATTACATACACAATTTTCCATGAACCAGGAAGCATTTACCGGAAAGAAAACAGTGTCACATAACAGTGAATTAAAAGTGCCTTCATTTCTAACGCAGAACAGACATATGAGCCAGCAGGAGAAAGCAATGCGGGAAACAATTTATGGAAAGAAGGGAGGCGAGGACAATGGCTGAGCCTACAATCAGGATGTTATGGGCGATTGCAAAATCCCCGGAGCTGTCTCTTAGCAGCGAGGAGCTTCATATGCTTGTGGAAGCACACACAGGAAAGGAAAGTGTGAAACTGCTGAATAAAAGAGAACTGGGAAAGGTGGTGGGTATTCTTCAAAACATGAAGGACTCTGCAGCCGGGATTGACAGGGAGAAAAAAAGACGGCGTGGGAATAGTGCCACGGAGAATCAGCGTAAAAAAATCTATATGTTGACAAAGGAGCTCGGATGGAATAAACCCGCACGTCTTAATGGATTTTGTAAGAGAATGTTCAATGTTTCCAGCGTGGAGTGGCTGAACTATCAGCAGTGCTCAAATCTGATTGAGGCACTAAAGAAGATGGTAGAAAGGGAAAACGAAAATGGAGAAAGTGAAAGCACAAAAGATAGTAAAGGTGTTTGAGGATGGTAGACAGGAGGGAATTGAAAAGCATGGATTAGCCTGTGAAGTAAAAGGTGACATTATAAAAATGGATTTTGTTGGAACGCAGCCCATAGATATTGTGAAAATTACAGTCGGTTTTGTGGATACATGTATCAATCTGGAGCTTGGTGAGGCTTTAGATATGATGTTAAGGCAGAAATATGGAGAGATTGATAAATGCTTGTAGAAATATTAACCACAGTAATTGCCACTATAGTCTTGTATTTCATAGATTTAGCAATCCTGGGATTTAAAATAGAGCTAATAGAGGGAATAAAGGATTTCATAATGGGCAGAAGGAAAGGAAAAAAATTGAAAAACTGTATGCTAACAATGGAAATTCAGGATGGGAAAGTGCTAACTCATGCAAGTGAGATAGACATGGTACAGCTTGCAACCATGTGTGGAGCACTTGAGCAGCTCATGGGGCTAGAAGCATTAAAACGTGGAAAATCACTGGATGATGTGAAAGATAATATGCTAGACATTCATTTGGCTGCTATGCAGGCATTGACAGAGCAGGTGAGGAAGGAGAAAAAAAATGGATAAGAATTATAAGAAATTATCAAGTCATGGTTCCATTAATATTCCGGTAGCCATGCGCCGGGAGATGGGGTTGCAGGGTGGTGACCCTATGGAGGTTTCCATGAAAGGCGGGATTGTGACTGTCACGCCATACACACCACGCTGCCTGTTTTGTGAGACAACAGAAAGTGTCCACCGCTTTATGGGAAAAGGGATTTGTGAGAACTGCGCAAAGGCGGTAATGGAAAGAATAAGCAAGGAGGGATAGGCGAATGGAAAACATGGAACTGTTAGAGACAGAAGAGCTTGTAAGATTGGCTGTAAAACTTGACCAGAAACAGAAAAAAGAAAAGCGGGAGATTGATGCTGCAAAGGCAGAACTGACAGCCAGGGGCATCCAGATATTAGAAGATAGAAACGCTAAGTATGTGAAATTCTATTCTTCAGATGGAACGGCTGCCATTACAGATGGAAAGAGTCTTGATATTTTAAACGCTGCCAAGTTGAAGAAATTGATTTCAGAAGAGGTATGGAAGAGCAAGGTTATTGAAACGACTGAAACAAAATACAAGTGTGACGCTAAGTTTGAGCAGATGTTAAAGGCGATATTTACAGATGATTATACCTTTGAGTATACACTGGAGGAATTTTTAGAAAAAATGTCACAAATTCCAGATGCTAAGCAGAAGAAGCTGCTTCTTAGGAAATTAACCGGAAATTATGCGAAAGACTTTCAGGTTCTTTGCAGCGTGTTCAAGTGCCCGGAAACTGGGGATACTGCTCCGGATTTTGATGTGGAGCTTTATTATATCAGCAAAATTAAGAATGGAGAGCTTATCAGGGCTTTCCTTCCGGAGGAAGGCTTGGACGAGACAATCAAGCAGATAAAGAAATGCTTAATTGTGGAAACCAAGACCAGTATTACCATTGATTATAATAAAGAGAAAGAGTAGGAGGAAACAATCATGAGTGAATTATTTTCTAGTGAAGCAAAAAAATTAGGTCTGCAGGAGCCGGAAAAGCCGGTATCTGAAATGACGGAAGAGGAACTGAAGGAGTTCCGTGCAGCGTTTGACCCGGATGTTATGGGATTTGACGGTGCAGAGGGAATTGACGAAGAGGTCGAAAAGGAGGAAAAATAGGATGGCAGCAGCAAAACCAGTAATCAATCGTAAAATCACAAAAGTGAATTTTTCAAATTCTAATCGGGCAGCCGGACAGATTAAATATCTGGTAAAACATTATGTAGGAGCCACAGGAGGAGCAGAAGCAAATTGCAATTATTTCTATGATACATATCGTGGAGCAAGTGCTCATTTCTTTGTGGGACACAATGGCGAAATCTGGCAGTGCGTAGAGGAAAATGATACAGCTTGGCATTGCGGAGCATCCTCATACAAACACAAGGAATGCCGGAACAGCAATTCCATCGGTGTGGAACTTTGTGTCAAAAAAGATGAAAACGGTAACTGGTATTATACAGAGGAAACCAAGAAAGCAGCTGTGGAACTGTTTGCTTACCTGATGGACAAGTACAATATTGATGCAGACCATGTGCTTCGTCATTACGACGTTACGGGAAAGATTTGCGGGGAACCGGATGTCCGGAAGGGAAATAAAGTGTGGAGCGAATTTAAGAAAGCAATTGCTCCGTATGGAAAGGCTGAGAGTGTTCCAACGCAGCCGGAGAAAACAGAGCCGGAGAAAACACAGCCAGAAGAGGGTTCTTCACTGCCGTACACGGTTCAGACAACTTGTAACAGCTTACGTATCCGTTCCGGGGCAGGGACAAGCTATAGCGTGACAGGGGCAATCAATGAGAGTGCAGGACAGAAAAAGAAGTATACCATTGTGGAAGAAAAGAATGGATGGGGAAGATTAAAGAGCGGAGCTGGCTGGATTAGCCTTGCCTACACAAAGAAAGTATAAGAGGAGCTGTACATGAATAAGGAACTGTTAAATGAACTTATTGAGGAGACTCAGATGACAGATATTTCAGAGAAATATCTTGATATCGTGGAAATTATAGGCATACGAAAATTTGTGGAATTGAGTAACTATGCTAGGGGTGATGAAATTTATTTCCCAAAGATGGAAAATGTGATTGCACCAGCAAGAAACAGGAGAATCAAAAAGGAGTTTAATGGTTCTAATGAAAAGGAACTGGCGGAGAAATATAATATTACCATAAAACAGGTATGGAATATTTTGAAGGATTCCCCACCAGTGGGGCAGATGTCATTAGAAGAGTGGATGAAAAATTTTGAAGTTACCGACAAAGAAAATCCAACGTGACTTCTAAAGCATCCGCTAATTTGATAAGCGTGGAGACCCTTCCGTCTCCACGCCGTTCCAAGTCTTCAATCGTCCGGATAGGTACATCGGATAATTTGGAAAGTTCTGGAACAGATAATTTTTTTTCTTTTCGTATTTCTCGTAAACGCATAAATTACCTCCTAAAAAAGTTTACGATAGAACATCCATAATAAAATAAATGGAATGACGCACATAAAACATTTTACTGTTAATAAAAACAGTTCCTTAAATAAATTTTTCATTTCTTTCATCTTGCATGATTGAGGGAAATATGTTATTTTTTTTATAGGAGTTGGGGCTTTCGCCCCTCGTCCTAGTGTTTAATTGAGTAGATGATGAAGAGTATCACACCGGCTAGTGAAGATATCTTCCAAGCGAGCTTGATAAGTTGGTCAAACAGCTTATTGAGCTCTCTTGTTATCATCGTAACCTCTTTAATGAAGTCCCTCAATGGTATCACCTCCTTACAAGTATATAATACCACGTATTTACGTGGTTGTCAATAAAAAACCCATAATTTAGGTCTATTTTTATCATATTTTTTTATATTATTTTACGGAAATGTTTCCCCTAAAAAGTTCAGAGAATGCCCCATATAATAAGCATGTATCAAAGATACATGCTAGTTTTTTTACTCGTTTCCTTGCCCGGAGGGAGGTAAAAATGACAGATATTTTAACAATGTTAGGAGTAAATGAGGGTGCCAGAGTGGCGTCTTTGCTAATGATTTTTATTGGCGTGTGTGCACTGCTCACCTCAGTGATTGTGGAGGCACTGAAGAGTATCCCTAAAGTTGATAAACTTCCGACAAAGTTTATCTGCTATTGCGTAGCTGTGATACTGACACCTACCGTTTTTTACGCAATGATGGCATTTATGAGACAGCCAGTAGAGTGGTTTATGGTGTTCGCTTCATTTCTTGCAGCGTTTGTGGTGGCAAAGGTAAGTATGAACGGATGGGATGACGTGATGGAGTTGGCAGAGCGGATGATAAAACGTTAGGCGGTGGTTTATGGAATATGTAATCACATTTTCAGACGTGATGGCGGGAGTGATTACGCTGGCTCTCGGCATTATAACTTTTTTTATAAAAAAGTGGATTGACGGCGTGGAAAAATCAAATTCAGAAATTCAAAAAAAAATTGAAACGGGCAATAAGGAAATCAGAGAGAAGATTGATAGGAACGATGCAAAGGTAAATGAGCGGATTGATAAGCTGGAAAAAAGGACGGATGCGGATATTCAGAGTATTCGGAAAGAAATTAATGGAATGAAATCGGATTTCCCGATTACCTATGTACTCCGTGAGGACTATATCCGGATTATGAACAATGTGGAAACAAACATCAAAGAAGTAGATAAAAAAATAGATGCGCTGCTTCTTGGCATGAATAAAGATAAGTGAGGTGAAAAAGAGTGACAGATTTAGAGCGTGAAGAAGTTCGGGAGAATAAGGCAGTGCGTGGGTACATTATCAGGAGCCTTGTAAAGGGTACTAGAAATACTTTATGTGTGAGACAGCTTTCTAACACCATGATAGCAGCCGGAATTGTGATTTCTCCGGATATTGGAAAATACCTCGACTATCTGGAGGATGCCGGATATATCGAATTTACAGATGAGAAAATCACTTCTTATACAGCCTATGCAAAGGATGCTATGGTGCGACTCACAAAAGAGGGAGTGGATTTAGTGGAAGGCACGATTGAAGATGCAGGGGTTGATATTTAATGGGAAAACAGAGAAGCAGAAACCGCATAACTTCAAAAATAGATGAGCTGCCAGAGGATTTAAAACTTAAAGTGGATGTCATGCTTGCGGATACCTCAAACACTTATGAGTACATCAGTCAGTTTCTGAAAAAATCCGGTTATGACATTTCAAAGTCTAGTGTAGGAAGATATGCCAACCGGACAAATACTGCAGCACAGAGGTTGATTGAGGCACAGGCTCAGACGGAACGTCTCATTCAGGTTGTGAAAGAAAACCCGAATGCAGATTATACAGAGGCGGCAATTATGCTCACTATGAATGGTCTTGTGAATAAAGTTGCCACTGCAGAGGAAGAGTTTGACGAGATGCCACTTGATAAAGCAGGAAGGCTGATAGCTTCATTATCCAGAACAAAAACATATAAGGATAAGGTTCGGCAGGAAATGAAGAAAAAAGCGGATTTGGCATTTGAGGAAATGGAACCTGAGATAATGAAAATTATCAGGAATGACCCGGAATCTGCTGCGCAGATGAAAAGCATTCTTGCAAAAGCAAAAGAGAGGATGTTGCAGGATGATTGACCTTGAGGAATGGCTGCGTGAATTGGATGAGGGCGTGGATCAGGAAGAACTAGACCAAGAAAAGTATCAAAAAGCTCTTTTTGAGGAGTATGTTCTCAGAAAAAATGACAATTTGGATAAAAGGAAAGAATTAAAACGTCGTTACCAGAGAGGGGAACCGTTAACGGGTGAGCATGGACTTAGGAAAGAGTTAGCAGCTTTTGATTTAGGGTATTTTGGCAGAGCCTACTTACCACATTATTTTGTGAGAAAATCACCGGCATTCCATGAAGACCTTGATTCCATATGGACAGACGGGGTGATGAAACATAAAAATCCTACTGTGTCTGCAAAAGAGATATCCAGAATGAATGGCTCTAAAAATGTGATAGCAGCTCCCCGTGGACATGCTAAGAGTACGAACCTCACATTTAAGGACACGCTTCATGCAGCATTGTATTTATATAAACATTACTGTATTTTGATTTCCGATTCTTCTGAACAGGCAGAAGGATTTTTAGAGGATATCAAAACCGAACTGGAAGAAAATCTGAATATAATTGAGGATTTTGGCATCCAGAAAGGTGACAAGGCTTGGCGTTCAAATGTCATTGTCACAAGAGGAAATGTGAAAATAGAAGCCATTGGTTCCGGTAAAAAAGTCAGAGGTAGAAAACACCGGAACTGGAGACCGGACTTAATTGTCTTGGATGATATCGAAAATGATGAAAATGTGAACACTCCGGAGCAGAGGAAAAAGCTGGATTCATGGTTTAAAAAAGCCGTGTCAAAAGCTGGAGATACCTACACGGACATTGTCTACATTGGAACGGTGCTTCATTATGACTCTCTTCTTAGCAACGTGCTGAAGAACCCGGAATATAACGCTAGGAAGTATCAGGCAATTATTTCTTGGGCGAATAATAAAAACTTATGGGAGGAATGGGAAAAAATTTATATTAACCTTTTCAATGAGAACCATAAGAAAGATGCAAAGGAATTTTATGAGAAACACAAAGATGAATTGTTAGATGGAGTAGAAGTCCTCTGGGAAGAAAAACTCTCCTATTACGACCTTATGGTAATGCTGGTTACAGAGGGTGAGGCTTCCTTCAATAGTGAGTTGCAGAACGACCCAATTGACCCTGAAAATGCGACTTTTAATCCGGAATGGTTCGACTATTATGATCCAGATCAGATGGATTGGAAAAGCAGTGAGTTTATATTTATTGGTGCAAACGACCCGTCACTTGGAAAGAATAAGAAATCTGACACCAGTTCCATTATAAATCTGGCTCTGTCATTAAAGACTGGATATATGTATGTGGTAGATGCAGATGTGCAAAAAAGAAAACCGGATGTGATTATTAAGGATATCATAGAGCTTTCTCGTCGATTAAAGAGGGATTACCTCAAAGGATTTTATAAATTTGGGGTGGAGACTGTGCAGTTCCAGTATTTCTTTAAGGATGTGATGGCACAGAAGTCGGTAGAAGAGGGGGAGTATATCCCAATTGAAGAAATTCAAAGCAGCGTGAATAAGATTCTACGCATCGAATCACTTCAGCCACTCATTAAAAATAAATATATCAAATTTAATCGCAATCATAAGACACTCTTAAAACAGTTGGAAGAGTTCCCTATGGGAAGAAATGATGATGCTCCAGATGGGCTTCAAATGGCGGTGCAGCTTGCACAGAGTATCAAGGGTGTTGCGGTAAAGGTAGGCTATAAAGGTGTTATTAAAAGAAGATTTCACATGGGAAAAGGGGCTTACTAGAAGGAGGTGAGAAAAATTGTCAAAAAAGAAGAAAAAGAAGGCGGAGGCTTTCAATCCGGAACTGGATACTGGAAGAGGCAGACCGGTAACTGCACGGGTGGCAGTTGGTGACATTAATGACAAATTTTCTACCTATCCATCCAACGGTCTGACACCTAAAAGATTAGCCCGAATTTTCAGGGCAGCGGATGAAGGGGATGTCCGGGAACAGATGGAACTCTTTGAGGAAATGGAAGAGAAAGACCCTCACCTATTTTCACAGCTTCAGACAAGGAAACTTGCAGTGACAGGGCTTGACTGGGAGGTGCAACCGTTCAGTGAGGACGAGAAGGATAAGCAGATTGCAGACTTTGTCAGTGAACAGTTAAAGTCCATTGAGAACTTAGATGATAATTTTATTGACCTTCTGGATGCCATAGGAAAGGGCATCAGCATTCTGGAGATTGAATGGGGTGTGGATGAGAATGGTTTCAATGTCATTGAAAATATGGAATATGTCCACCCGAAGAAGTTAATCTGGGACTCTGTCACGGATGAAATGAAAATCTGCACAAAAGAATATCCTTCCGGTATTTCATTTCCTAAGAATAAATTTGTTATTCACAGATACAAGGCAAAATCAGGACACGCAAGCCGGGCTGGAATACTTAGAGTTGTGGCTTGGATGTACCTTTTTAAAAATTATGATATTAAGGACTGGGTGTCTTTCTGTGAAGTATTTGGAATGCCGTTAAGACTTGGAAAGTACAATGCTGCTGCGTCAGAGGATGACCAGAGGGCATTGATGGAGGCAATTTACAGTCTCGGGACGGATGCTGCAGGAATTATCCCAGACAGTACCATGATAGATTTTATCGAGGCTAATAAAACAACCAGTGCGGATATTTATGAGCGGCTTTCAAGATATTGTGATGAACAGATAAGTAAAGCGGTATTAGGGCAGACCTTATCATCCGACTCGGGCGGTGGCTCTTATGCTCAGGGAAAAGTACATAATGAGGTACGACATGACCTTACTGTGGCAGATGCCAAGGCACTTGCAACAACCATCCGGAGAGATATCATAGGTGCTCTGGTGGAGTATAACTTCGGTGTAGATGCCAATCTCCCGTTTTTCACTTTTGATTGTCAGGAGGCAGAAGACCAGAGAGAGGCAGTTGATATTTTAAAAACACTTGCTGATATGGGACTTCCCATACCGGAAAGCCATATTTACAAGAAATTCAATATCCCTAAGCCGGAAGATGGCGAGGCTGTATTGAAACCACATTCCGTTGGTATTCCAATGAAAGAACCGGAAGAGTCGTTACAGTTAAAAAACATTGAGAATGCCGGGCAGCAGGAAATTGACCGCATGGCGGAAATAGCGCAGAAACAGGCGGAAAAAACATTTCAGGAAATACTAAAGCCTATTCTCAATATAGTTGACACAACGGAGGATTTAGAAACGTTAAGGGCATCTTTAAAAGATGAAAAGAACGTCAAGAAACTCTATGAGCAGATGGACTCACCGGATTTGGAGGATGTTCTTCACCAGTCCATGTATCTGGCGGAGCTGATTGGGAGGAGTGAGGAATGAGTGAAAAAGCGGAGTATGGGCTTACTGGTGACTTTATCTTTAAAGAGGCGGTGGAGTTTTTAAAGAAAAAGAAACCGCTTACGACGGAGGAGTATCAGACACTTTCAGACGAATGCAGGGCAAAGGCGTTTTCCGTTTCCGGATATACCAGTCTTGAAATTCTTCAAAAGTTCTTAGATGAACTTACAGAGGCATGTGAGCAGGGAAAGACACAGAGGGAGTTCCGGGAAACCATGAATGATTTTCTGGAACGGAACGGATATCAGGGGCTTAATCCCTTCCATTCAGACGTGATATTCCGTACCAATATGCAGACGGCTTATAATGCCGGGCACTATAAAAGCATGACAAATCCGCAGACCATGAAACTTCGCCCCTATTGGAAATATGTAACAGCAGGAGACGGAAACGTCAGGGAGACACATGAGCGGATGAATGGAAGAATTTATCGTGCAGATGACCCTATTTGGAATGTGTGGTATCCACCTAACGGGTTCCGTTGCAGGTGCATGGTGGTGAGCATGACAGAAAAACAGGTGCAGCGTTCCGGTATACCAGTCAGTAAAGCCCCGCCCTATGATGTGGACTACTCCACTGGGGAAATCATTTA
>JBJEJE010000042.1:13365-19233 GCA_051877755.1 Lachnospiraceae bacterium
AAATTGACGAATTAGGGGTTTTAATTGCAGAAGCATAGAAATTCACACAGAAACAAAAACACATGCGTTATAACGCGTTATAACGGGGTTATGGACAGTAAGAAGGAGTGATATTGAAGTTGAAAGATTTTATTGTGTGTTCCACAGAGGCAGTCAGTGCGGATGGGGCACCAAAGGAAATTAAAATTTTACCACTTGGTGTGGTGCATTCGCAAAAAGGTGACTTTATTGTGGATGATGAAAGTGCCGGATTAATTATTGAGCAATTCAAGGACAGAAAACTGGACTTAGTAATCGACTATGAACATCAGACCTTAAAAGATGTTCAGGCACCCGCCGGAGGGTGGGTCAAGGATATTTACAAAGGGGAGGATGCCCTGGTTGCAAAAGTCGAGTGGACAAAAAAAGCGGAGGAGTACTTGAAAAATAAGGAATACAAGTATCTTTCCCCTGTGGTATTTGTCAGGAAGAAAGACAAAAGGGCAGCATGTATCCAGTCGATAGCCTTGACAAATACTCCGGCAATTGACGGGATGTTTGCACTGGTAAATTCTATGGATATCGACATAGACGATTTAAAGGAGGAAGAAAGCATGGATTTAAAGGAATTAATCACATTGTTAGGGCTACCGGAAACGGCAACAGAGGAAGATGTGAAAAAGGCGTTGCAGGAAACTAGAAAAATTGCAGAGGATAAGAAAAAGGAGGAAGAAAATAATTCCGCTGCATCTGGAGATGAAATGGAGACTGTAGCAAATTCTACAGTGCTGTCTCTGTTAGAACTGGATAAGAATGCTAAGACTGAGGATGTGGCTGCAGCTATAATGGCATTAAAAGCAGGGGGAGATGGAAAGACACTAGCGGAAGTTCTCTCATTGAAAAAGGAACTGGAAGAGAGAAATGCAGATGACCTTGTGATGGAGGCATTAAAAGCTGGGAAAATCACAGCGGCGCAGAAAGACTGGGCGAAAGCATATGTCTTGAAAGACAAGGAAGGTTTCACGTCCTTTATGGAAAAGGCTCCGGTTGTAGTTCCACCGGGAAAAATGGAACTTTCCGATGCCCCTAAGAAGAAATTGGATGATTATGATACGCAGGTTCTTAAAAACTGCGGTATCTCAGAGGAAGATGTTAAAAAATATTATATGGAGGAATAGGTCATGAGCAGAGCAGGAAATGAACGAATGAGTGGGTTGAATATCTCTTTACCGATGGCTGGCGGTGGAAAAATCAGAGAGCATTGTATTATTGCTATTAATGCAGATGGCTTTGCTGAAGAGGCAACCTTAAAAGAGGGATTGAGGGTTGCTGGGTGTTCACAGAAGTATAGAGACAACTCTAACGGAGAGGATGGGGAAGTAGCAATCCCTGTGAGAAGAGGAACATTTTTATGGAATAACGATGGAAGCATTACTGTAAAGCACATTTTAAAAGATTGCTATGTGTCAGATGCACAGACAGTCACAATTAATGCAGAGGGTTCCAGCCGGGTAGGAAAAATCCTTGGGGTTGAATCGGATGGCGTTATTGTAGAAATGATGTAGGAGGAAAAGAAGATGGTAGTAAATCAGCAGGCATTAAACGGTCTTAATGTAAGTTATTCAACGGCTTATAATAAGGCATTTTCAGAGATAAAAACAGATTATCAGAAGATTGCAACAACGATTCCAAGTGCGACCTCTGAAACCAATTACAAATGGTTAGGGCAGTTTCCACAGATGAGGGAGTGGATTGGAGAGCGTGAGCTTCAGTCAATGGAAGCATATGATTATGTTATCCGTAACCGTAAATTTGAAATGAGTGTATCGGTACCGAGAGATGACATCGAGGACGACCAGTATGGAATTTATGGATCTTATTTTGCAGGAATGGGACAGGCTGCAGCGGAGTTTCCGGATGAACTTGTATTTGAGGCTGCTATGAATGGATTTACAAGTATTTGTTATGATGGAAAACCATTCTTTTCTACAGAGCATATGTCCGGAAAATATAACTTGAAAACAACAAGTAATTTGTCACATGCAAAGTTATCTGCAGAAAGTTATGAGATTGCAAGGGCATCTATGATGAATTTAATTGGTGACCAGGGTAAGAGCCTGAATATTGTTCCGGATTTACTGGTGGTTTCTCCGGCAGAGGAAAAGGCAGCCCGTCTTATTTTAAAAGCAGACCAGATTAATGGAACAACAAATGTACTTAAAGATACTGCAGATATCCTTGTTACAACTCGATTTGCTTCAAAACCGCATATGTGGATGTTGCTCTGTACGAAAAAGCCGTTAAAACCATTTATCTTCCAGGAAAGAAGAAAAATTAAAATGACAGCTTTAAATCGTGATACAGACGAAAATGTATTCATGAATGACACGTTTATCTGGGGATGCGACGGACGTTGTAATGCAGGATATGGCTTTTGGCAGATGGCATATGGATCAGATGGAACGGAGGAAATGCAGGGTTAGGAGGTTTTATAGATGGGATATTGTACCGTTTCAGAAGTACTTAATATGTTAAAAAATGATATGTTGGACGTCATTATTGGTGATGAGTATATAGAAGATAAAGAAGAACGCATTGAAAAAATTACACCGTTGGCAGAACAGGCGGTAGCAGATGCGGAAGCGGAAATTGACGGTTATCTGGAGAAACGGTACAAAGTACCATTTACTAAGACGCCAAAGGTTATTAATAAATTTGCAAAAGACATTGCTCTTTACAACTTGGTCTCTCGTAAGGGAGTGGATGAAAGCGACCGGGAAAAAACATATCTAAACAGATACAACGCAGCTATTGCGTTTCTGCTCAGAGTGGCAGAAGGAAAGATTGATATTGGAGTATCTGAAAATAATGCTTCGGATACTGCTAAAATCGGTTTTTCTATGAAAAGTTCCGAAAGGCTGTTTACCAGAGAGAGCATGAGAGGTTGGTGATAAAATGTCATCTGTTACAGTTAGGATTGATGATGAGACAAATCAGTTTTTAAGACGTCTAAATGATATGAATGTTGATAAAACTGGAGTCATGAATGCCATAGCAGAGGGACTTAGAACATCTACGGAGGAGCGTTTTCAGGCACAGGAGACACCGGAGGGGACTAAGTGGGAAGAATCTCGCAGGGCAAGTGAGAGCGGTGGAAAAACACTAATTCGTACATCTGCCCTCCGAACATCTATTAAGACAGAAGTAAATAGTACAGGGCTTGCGGTAGGAACAAATTTGATTTATGCAGCTACCCACCAGTTTGGAGATGAAAGAACTATCCGGGCAAAAAATGGAAAGTACTTGAAGTTTAAAATCGGAGACCGGTTTGTGAGCAAGCAGTCTGTAAGAGTGAATATTCCGGCAAGACCATTTTTGGGAATTAGTGAAAAGGATGATGAAGAAATCAGGGAGATTTTGGAGGACATCGTTAGGGAGAATTAATGAAAAAGGAAAGAGATTTTATCGTGGAAAAGTTGCAGGAAGCCGGTGTTCATGGAAAAATCCATGATTCACTGAAAAGCCTAAAAAACTGCAATGAAGTCCATGTGGGGGCAGTACTCCGGTCAGGGGAGCGGGTTGCTCGTTCCAAGTCAAAAAAAGTATATGAAGACCAAACAGGGCAGCGGATTACGAGAAAAAAGCTGTTTGAACGGATTACTGTTCTCCATGTGGTAATTGGTGAATACAGCGAAGAGAAAGTAGAAACCATTTTCACTGAATTTCTAAAAATAATGTCAAATGGAGTTGAGGTGGATGGGAACTGGGTGGAAATGGAAATCGGTGAGGTAGATTGGGTTCAGGGTGAAGATACCATTTTAAAAAGCAAGATGGCAGTGGAATTTGATATGACCCTGACGGGTGGTGTCTATGAAGATGTTCCAATGAAAAATATTAACATGAATTATGATCACACAGTAAAAAGGGAAGGCGATTAAAAGTGGAGAGTGAAAAATACATTAAAATTGAAGAGCTGAAAGCGATAAAGAATACGCCAGATGCTGTATTTGAAGGAATGAAAGCGGTGTCCGGATGGAGGAGCGGGAAAATGGTAACAGAGCAGGAATATGATGCTGCGGAAAAAATATTTTTAAACGCTCCAATGAGCGGAAAGGATGATAAACATGTTTAGTTCAGTAAATGTCAAGGTAGAAGATGGCAACCTGGGACGGAGTACTGTGGAGGGAAGAGGGGTACAAGTAACAATCGGTGTATCCAATGTGAAAAGCACAGTTCCATTATTAATCACTAATACAATGAAACCGGATGCCATTAAAGAAAAATTAGGCTGCACGCCTCTTGCAGATGCGTGCATGGATGCAGCGGAAAACGGTTTAAAAGAAAATTATGCTATTCCGGTTACGGCAGATATTCAGGGAACAGTGGGAGAAATTACACATTCCGGGAATGGCACGGGTTCCATCTCTGTGGAAGGGAATCCCAATAATGTATATCAGGTGGTGGTAGAAATCACCGAAACAGGTTCCCTGAATGATGGTATGTTCCGGTATTCCGTTGATGGAGGGAATACTTTTTCAGAGGAACAGATGATACCTATGACAGGTACATATGAATTGCCAAAGACGGGGCTGACACTTAAATTTTCAGAGGAAGGAAACTCTCTTGAATTTAAGGAAGGAGATGCCTATTCCTTTGAAACCACAGAGCCGACACTGAATAATCAGAGTGTGCTGAAGGCGGTGGAAAGTTTGAAAAACAGTAATATCTCTTTTGAGATTGTGCATATTGTAGGAACTTCAGGAAAGGCATTGTGGGCAGCTCTTCAGCAGGAGGCGGTGGAGTTTCTTGATATATATAAAAAACCACTAATCTTTTTAGTGGAGGGCAGAGCAGCACGTGAAGGTGAGTCACTGGATGAATATCTGGCAGCCATGAAGGAGGAACGGCGTGGAATTACTAGCATTTATATCTGTGTCTCTTTATCTCATGGAATCTATGTAGGAAACGACATGACTACAAGGACGGTCAATATGGCTGGAGTCTTGTGTGGATTGCTTGGACAGGCAAAGGAAAGCCTTTCCATTGGGTGCGTGAAAGAGTTCCCGATAAGTTCTGCTAAATTGCTGAAGTTAATTCCTGAAGGCATAAGCGAGTACACAAAACTTTTAGATGAAATGGGATATACAGTGTTCCGTCAGTACACAGGTCTGGAAGATTATTATGTTTCTAATGCGAATACGCTTGCACCGAATAACAGCGATTTTCCTTACGTTGAAAATGTCAGGGTATTAAACCGTATTGTCAGGGAAGTCACAAAAAGAGCAACAGAAAACATTCAGCAGGAGATTGACCCAGATGAAATTGAGACCAGTGTAAAACGCATTGAGGGAGAATTAAATATTGCAATGGATGACTGCATGGACGATAAGATTATTAGTTCCGGCGAAGTCGCGATTGATACGGAAAACGTCAATATTCTCGTGGATGAAACACTGACTGTAAATGCCGAGTGGGTTCCGATGGGGACGGCTCGTGTGTTTAACATTAATTTTGCGGTGCAGAATCCCTATGGAACATCTGAAGCAGAATAGGGGGACAAATAGATGGCAAAAAAGAAATTAATTAATGGCAGAGCATACGACTGGAACAGCATTGATATTGCTGTTCCGGGAATGCAGAATATTGAAATTACAGAGATTTCTTATGGAAGCAAACAGGAGGAAGAGGCTGTTTATGGAAAAGGAGGAGATCCACGAGGGTATGGTACAGGCAATCACAGTTCAGATGTGACGGTGTCCATGTCTAGGGAGGATTTTAATGAGTATTGCCGAGTGCTTAAGAAGAACGGCGTAAAAAGGTTATTTAATTACATTATTCCTAAAATTACGGTCAGTTTTGCCAATGAGGAAGAGAAAACGACTACGGATA
>JBJEJE010000043.1:0-18477 GCA_051877755.1 Lachnospiraceae bacterium
TTTTTCAAAAAAACTTGCTATCGCAAAAAATACAAGATCAGATATAGAATTCCAAGAACAATCAAAATAGGAATTCCAAAAGTGACCAGTACCCAGAAACCTAACTTCAAAATAAAGTATACCAGCAAGACCAAAACAACAAGAATCGCCACATATAAAATCTTTGCATACCATGCATTAAAATCAAAGACAAATTCCTTATGCACCTTTTCGGAGGATGTCTTCTGCCTTGCAGACTCATGCCATTTTATATTTCTTGTACGTCCATCCTCGGTATATTCTACATCTGCCGTGCGTTCTCCACTTTGGGCTGCTATGATAGACCGGGCAATTAAAGCCGGTTTCCCAAGTTCTTCCAGAATCTCAGTTTCCGTTCTGCCTTTCCGCATTTCCTCCTCGATATAATTTGCATAATAGCGATAGGAATCCATCATCACATCTGCCGGCACTTTTCCAGATAATGCCTGCTTTAATTCATCTAAAAATTCCTGTTTTGTCATAATATATCCTCCATATGTCTACTCTGCATTTAATACCAGCACACAATAAGAACCTTCTCTAAACGTCTGCCAATTTACACTGTCATAGCGGTAATTATTTTCAAATATAAACTGCATATCATCTTCATTTTCCACATAATTCTCAATGACAGCCTCATACCGCCTGTTTCCATGATAAATCATTGCCTCATACGCCTGCTCCTTATAAATGTCAAAATCATCAAAATATGTCTGAGACTTCACATAGTAGTTATAATCCATACTGTCAGCTGCCGGATAATCTTCCTGTTCCCAGGAATGACTCTGCTGCATGACTTCATCCGTAACATTAAAATATGGATGAATCACACTTTCCCCCTGATCTGGCAGAGGATCATCCCATGTAGCATCTAAATGATACCATTTTCCATCTAACTCCACCAGGTTCCATGCATGGTCAACACCATCAGCCGTACCCACCACAAACTCCGAATTAATCCCGGCACACATAAACAAAAGCTGCAACGCTTCGGCATAGCCATTACAAACTGCATCCTGATTCACCAATGCTCCATAAGCCCTGTAAATATCGCTTTCTGATGGCTGTGCAACATCCTCGCTGTATTTACAATTTGCAACAAGATAGTCATGAAGTGCCAGTTCCTTTTCATAATCTGTCATACTATCATGAATCTGTGAGGTCAAAATCGACCGAATCTTCTCATAAAGCTGTTTTGCCTTCTCCTCATTTTCCGGAATCGGCTCCTGATTTCGATACGCCTGCAATGCATAGTAATTCATTGTCCGCTTAATTGTAATGGATACTTTTGTATAGGTATCCCCAACCGTTCCAAGCTTCTGGTATGTTGAACCACTTCCAAACACACCGTTCAAGGAAGAGTTGATGTCATTAATCACATCAATATCCACATCTTTTAAATAAACCACAAAGGATTCCGACCCCTTTAAAATTTCTTCATCCAGACGTTCTGCCAAGGCCTCCAGACTGGAATAAATATTTTCTTCCCGAAACTCCTCTTCCGTATAAGCAGCTATCTTTTCCTGAACCTCAGGAACATTCAAATAAAGATGTATGGCAAGAGCTGCTAAAATAAAAATAACAGCAAATATACTTATCTTCTTATTCATAGCATTCTCCTTCCATATTATTTTTATTCTGAATGCTTCATATTGTTTGATTGTACCATTGTTATGCATCTCTGGCAAATTATATTTCCATTTTTTCTGATTTTTCGTTGCTGAATTTATAAAAATAAGCTAAAATCATCTGTAAAAGAAAAGGGGAAATCCACATGAATGAAATACAATCTATCATCCAGAAACTGCAAAACAATATCAGCAAGGTTATCATTGGAAAAGAGGACAAAATCAATTTGATGCTTACTGCTTTACTGGCAAAGGGGCACATTCTTCTTGAGGACACTCCGGGAACCGGAAAGACCATGCTTGCCAGGGCTTTGGCTGCCTCCATAGACGGTTCTTATAAACGGATTCAGTTTACACCGGATCTGCTTCCTTCCGATGTAACCGGTATCAACATCTACAATCAGAAAACACAGGAATTTGAATTTATTGCCGGACCGGTATTTACTAATATATTATTAGCAGATGAGATCAACCGTGCAACTCCAAGAACGCAGTCCTGCCTGTTAGAGGCAATGGCAGAGCTTCAGGTTACCACAGATGGTACCACCCGTCCTCTTAATGAACCATTTTTTATGATTGCAACCGAAAATCCCATCGAAACAGCCGGAACCTTTCCCCTGCCGGAAGCACAGCTTGACCGTTTTGCACTCAAAATATCCATGGGCTTTCCCACTGCTGATGAAGAACTTGTCATCTTAGACCGCTATATGACAGAGAATCCGGTAAATACACTTTCCCCGGTATGCAGTCTTTCAGATATCACTGCACTGCAGGAACAGGTGACACATATCTTTTTACATAAGGATATCAGAAATTATATCATACAGATCATACAGGCAACCAGGAATCATGAACAGATTGCTTTAGGCATTAACCCCCGTGGTACCTTAAGCCTGATGCGGTGTGCACAGGCATACGCACTTTTGAATGGCCGCTCCTATGTCATTCCGGAGGATATCAAATATCTGGCTAAGCCTTGTCTCTGCCACAGACTGCTTTCCTTTGACACAGCCAGCAGCCAAACCTTTGCCGCCTCTATTTTAGAAGACATTTTAGCAGCTATTCCTGTACCCACAGAAGATTTTGAACCATAAAGGAGATGCCTATGCAATATTTGATTGCCCTTGCGATTGCCATAATCCTTTATCTGTTTCAAACTACATATTATAAGAAACACTGGAAAGATGAACTTACTATAGACATCGCCTACAACAAATCTTATGCCCATATCGGAGATACGGTAGAACTGACGGAACAGGTACAAAACCATAAACGGCTTCCCCTTCCTGTTTTATATATCAAATTTAAAACCTCCAAAAGTTTTTTATACGATACGAAGGAGAATGCTTCCATTTCCGATTACTATTACCGGAACGATGCTTTTTCCATTTCCGGCAATCAGCAGGTTACAAGAAAATTTACTTTCCGGGTAAGCAGACGGGGATATTTTTCAATTGATTCCATAAATCTGGTGGCTAACGATCTGTTCATGACCAAGACATATGCTTATATCCAGAAAAACCATGCCGTGCTTTATGTATATCCACAACTTTTAAAGACTCGAAGGGAGCTTCTGCTTACCAATTCCATCATAGGGGATATTTTGACCAAAAACCTGTACGAAGATCCGCTTTCTTTTCGTGGAATCCGTGATTATACCACACGAGACACCATGCGCTATATTAACTGGAAGTCTACAGCCAAGACCGGATCCCTTCAGGTAAACACCTATTTTGATACACAACACACCAATATTGTACTGCTGGTAAATCTTGATACCCATACCATGCAGAGAACAGACACCATGAAGGAATATGTAATCTGTGTTGCCGCAACGCTGTTAAACAATATGGCATCCCGGGGATTTTCCATAAAACTTGCAGTCAATGCACCGGATACCCTTACGAAAGAACCGGTTATCATTGAAGAAGGAGCCGGCAGAGAACACTTACATACACTGTTTCAGGCACTTTCCAGACTGAATATTGCAGCAGAACTGATTGACATATCCACTTTTTTTGATGAAAAGTCTTCTGTTTTTCAGGAAAAGGATGCGCATACCACCTATATCATACTGTCCAATTACCGAAAACAGGACCTGCTTTTTCAGTGTCTTGAAAAACAGCAGCAAGGCTATTCTCTTTCCTTTATCTGTCCCGATTATTCTTCCTGTTACAGTAAAAAGGATTTTTATGTAAACCATTCAGGTCAAAGCAGACAAAGCAGGCTTTCTGATGTATATTTCTGGGAGGTAAAAAATGACGAATTATAATCTAACCATATACAAAGATATCAGCCGTATGCTTACTGTCACGCTGGTCTATCTTCTGATATTTATTACAGTACAGTTTTTCTACGAAAAACAACTGGTAAAACCTTATTATCTAATTGGCATACCGATAATATTACTCTGCTATCTGCTTATACAGCGGTACTGTTTTCAGCCGGTTCTGTATCTGTTTCTGCATGGTATATTTTATATTCCTGTTTTACTGATTTCTTTTCCAAATAACTATTATTTGGTTCTTTATATCGGAATGCTGATTTTGGAAAACAGCCATGCCATTTATATCTGGAAACACAGTTCTGACCGGCCTTACGATGAACTTCCCTGGTATCTGTTCTTTTTTGTTACCATTTTATATATTGGGGTAACGGCTGCACATCAGGATTCCCTTGCAGATTATGTCTATTATATAGGGCTGGCTCTGCTGTTGCTCCACTTTGTAAGATACTTTATCCATGGACTTGGTATCCTTTTTTCCCAGGCAGAACATACTACTACAATGCCAACCAAAAAAATTCTGCTGACAAATCTTACCCTGCTGGGCTTTTTACTGTTTTTTCTGGCAGCCTTTTCTCTAATAGCACACCTCTTTCACCTGGACGAATTTTTATACATAATCGGAGATTTTCTTGTAAAGCTTTTTCAGGTACTTATAAAGTTCCTGCTTTATATTATCGCCTTTCTCCGTCTGATTTTTTCTTCAGACAGCAGTGTTTCTGATACGTCAGAAGCATCCGATGCACTTTCCGAAGCTTTAAAAGATATGCCGGAACCTTCCATGTATGCACAGATTATCATGGTCATGATTGAACTGGCAATGGCTTTCTTTGTGATATACGTAATTTACCGGCTTATAAGCCATTTTATCCAGCTCTTTCTAAAACGCTATGCTGCTGACTCTGATCTGGTGGTACCACTACAGGACAAAAAAGAACATATCCTTACGAAAAAAGAAAAACTTTCCATATTGTCAGGTATCAAAGAATTTCTTGACACCAGTTTTACAGCTAAAATACGACGTATCTACCGTACGAAGATCAAAAGCTACAAAGAACTGGAAATCAAAAAAAATGATACACCTACAGATATTGCAAACAACATTTCCATGGTGTATGATGAGGATATTCATATGCTTACCCAGGTTTACGAAAAGGCCCGGTACAGTAATGAGGAAATCACTGTTGATGATGCAAAAAAAGGAGGTATCCTATGAGTAAAAAAAACATACCAATCATTTTAGCCTCTGCTTCTCCCCGCAGGGTAGAATTGTTAAAACAGGCAGGTTTTTCCTTTACTGTGAAACCTTCCAGCATAAAAGAAGTATTTACTGAAGTTTCACCGGATAAACTTTCAGAAGATCTGGCATTTCAAAAAGCTGATGATGTATATAGCCAGTTAAAGAATACCTATCGCGAAGCCGATTATATGGTAATCGGTGCGGATACCGTTGTATATTACGATGGGGAAATCCTCGGAAAACCTGCAGATGAACAGGAAGCATTCGATATGTTAAAAATGCTTTCCGACCGCACGCATCAGGTTTTTACCGGAATTTCCATCATTATAAAGAGAGACAATGAAAAACAGGTCTATCTGCTGCATGAAAGGACGGATGTCACATTTTATCCAATCAGCGATTATGAATTAAAAGAATATATTGCTACAGGCGATCCACTAGACAAAGCCGGTGCCTATGGAATTCAGGGTACATTTGCTGTCCATGTCAAAGAAATCAAAGGTGACTACAACAATGTCGTTGGACTTCCCATCGCCAGACTTTATCAGACAATCAATCAAATTTTTGAGAGGACTACAACATGAACCAGAAAGAGCCATTAGTAAGTATTATTGTTCCAATCTATAATGCAGAAACCTATCTGCGCCGTTGCATTGACAGTATTCTACGGCAGGATTATAAGAATTTTGAATTGCTGTTGATTGACGATGGAAGCACCGACCATTCCAGTGCAATCTGTGATGAGTATGCCAAAAATGATAACCGTATCTGCGTCTACCACAAAGATAATTCCGGTGTATCCTCGAGCAGAAATTATGCACTATCTCTTTGCAAAGGAACCTATATCCAGTTTTTGGACAGCGACGACTGGATTCCAACCGATTCTACAAAGCTATTGGTTCGCAGTGCAGAAGAATACAAATGTGATTTAGTTATTGCTGATTTTTACCGGGTTGTGGGCGAACGGGTTTCCCAAAAAGGGGATATTGAAGAAGACCAGCTGCTTACCAGACAGCAATTTGCAGAACATATGGTAGAAAATCCTGCTGATTTTTATTATGGAGTACTCTGGAATAAGCTATACCGCCGGGAAATCATCATAAAACATAATATCCGCATGGATCCTGCCATCAGCTGGTGTGAGGACTTTTTGTTTAACCTGGAATATATACGGCACGCAGACAGCTTTTATGCATTACAGGCTCCTGTTTACTATTATTTCAAGCGTAAGGGAAGTCTGGTAAGCCAGAGTTTTTCCATCAGTAATACAATAAAAACCAAACTCAATGTTTTCGATTACTATAACCAGTTTTACAAGGATATTTATAAGGATGAGGATTATGAAAATATCCGGCTTCATGTCTATCGTTTTTTCTTTGCATCCGCAAAGGACAATATGATTCCACCGACTCCTCTTCCCGGCGTTAAAAAACTGGGTAAAGAGCGGAAAGAAATCCTGCCGGATGCCATACAATCAGAAGGAATCGTTGCGGAAGCTTACCGTTTTCGCAAACTTTTAGAACGGCTCTGTGAAACAGTGGCAGCCAAGAATAATCTGAAACTGGACGAAGTTATGCTGCTGCTATATATAAGCCAGAATGTCTACTTGAAAAGTACCAATTCCCTGGCTGATTTTTCCGGTTATTCCAAACGGAAAGTATCCAATCTGCTGCAACGGCTATCCAAAAAAGAACTGGTCAAGGTAACCACCAGCAGACGTGGAACCATAATCCAGCTTCTTCCATCCTCCGATCCAATTTTATCCGATTTGGAGGAAGCACAGAGCGACTTCGATATTATCCGTTTTGGAAATCTGAATGAGCAGGATTTAGTTACATATGGAAAGATTTCGCATAAGATCAAAGAAAATATAGAGGCATCTTTATTATAAGATGCCTCCATACTTTTATCCATTCCATAAATAATTTTCTAATGACCACTATCCTGCTGTTGGTTTTCCAGATAATCCCTGATTTCAGTATTTACTCTCTCCACCTCTTCCTTCAACTCCCGTGCAGACATCACCATGCAGTTCTGTCCCCTCGTAATTAGCTGCACCAATCCGTCCGAAGTGGCGACCGTCACATGATAATCTTTTGATATTCGGTGTGTCAGTTTCTCAATATAGGAATCTGCTGTTTCTGCCTCCTTTGTATACACCACATGGATATTGTGGTAATCAAACATTTCTCCCAGATTTCCTTTTACTTTATAAGCATCAAACACTACAATCAATTCACACTTTACAAATGCCTGATAGTTACAGAGAATATCCATAAGCTTCATCCGGGCACCCTCTAAATTATCATCAACCAGACATTTTAAATCCTCCCATGCATGAACAATATTATATCCATCCACAATCAGGTATCGGTCCTTAAACTTAGGCTTTGCCTGTCCCTTATTGACAGAAACCGGATTATTATTCCGCTTTTTATAATAATGTTTTGCAGCATTTTCATTCGCATGGAAGGTTCGTTTTATGATTTCCTCAATCTGTTCCTCATCGATGAAATCATCAACAATTCCCTGACTATTTGCCGGATGCATCCGCTGCATCTCAGACATCTCTTTATCCTCTGGTCTTTCACTCTTAATATGCATATAATCCAGCACCTGATTCCAAGGTACAATGAATCCCGCCCCATGTGCACAAAATACAGAAGAAGACGGATTATCCGTATCCTGCTCCGGATTATAGTGCATCTGCTCCACCACCTCATCTGTATTATGACAGGGACCATATCCTTTCAGGGTACACAGCAGATTTCCTCTGCCCTTTGTATAGGAATTCACTGCAATCTGGTAATCCCGCATTGTTTTCACCGGAACCGTTCCGGTAAGGACTGCCCGTTCTTCATTTAATTCCGGAGGTTCAAAACTTCCATACATATTCTCAATGTCTGTCATTGCCCTTCCGAGCATTTCTGAAGGTACTTCCAACCGGAATGTATAATATGGTTCCAGTAAAAGACTATCCGCCTGCATCAATCCCTGCCGGACAGCCCGATAGGTTGCCTGCCTGAAGTCGCCGCCTTCTGTATGCTTTGTATGAGCTCTGCCTGCGGTCAGGGTTATCCGCATATCTGTAACAGCAGACCCGGTAAGCACCCCAATATGTTCTTTTTCCTCCAAATGTGTCAGTACCAGTCTCTGCCAGTTCTTATCAAGAATATCTTCACTGCAGTCAGCCAAAAACTGCATACCACTCCCCGGCTCTCCCGGTTCCAGCAAAAGATGCACCTCGGCATAATGCTTTAACGGTTCGAAATGTCCCACACCTTCCACCGTATTTGCAATGGTCTCTTTATACACAATTTTCCCCGTACCAAATCCTACTTCAACGCCATAGCGGCTGGCAATCTGCTTTTTCAGTATTTCAATTTGAACCTCTCCCATAAGCATAATCTGTATGGTTCCTGTCTGCTCCTGCCACGAAACATGCAGTTCTGGTTCTTCTTCCTCCAATTCCTTTAAACAGGGCAGCATTTTCGCCGCATCAATCTCCTCCGGCAGTTCTACTGTATAGGTTAGCACCGGTTCCAGCATTGGAATATCCGCTCCGCTCTCCATTCCAAGTCCTTCTCCCGGATAAGTACCGGTAAGACCTGTCACAGCACATACCATTCCTGGAAATGCCTCATTTATAGTTTCATATTTTTCACCGGAATAAATACGGATCTGATTAATTTTTTCCTGTTTGTCTTCTATGAAATCCCTTACCTTCAGGCTTCCTCCGGTTATCTTCATATAGGTAAGCCGATTCCCCTGATGATCTCTGGCTATTTTAAAGACTTTGGCACCAAAATCCTGTTTCTCTTTTTTTTGAACCATATACTGAAGAATACCATCTAAAAACCTGTCCACACCTTCCATCCGAAGTGCAGATCCGAAATAACACGGAAATACCTTTCTATCAGCAATACAGTCCGAAATCATTTCCTCTGTTATCTTCCCACTTTCCAAGTAATGTTCTAACAGTTTTTCATCACAGACAGCCACCTGCTCTATAAACTGTTCCGAATCTGTATCATCAAATGCAACACATCCCTCACCAAAATATTTCCGGATATTCATCATCAAAGCATCCCTGTCGGTTCCCGGCTGATCCATTTTGTTGACAAACAAAAAGACTGGAATCTGATAGCGTTCCAACAGCCGCCAAAGCGTCAGCGTATGTCCCTGCACACCATCCGCACCACTGATCACAAGAATGGCATAATCCATTACCCATAACGTGCGTTCCATCTCTGCGGAGAAATCCACATGTCCAGGTGTATCTAATAAAGTTATGATGGTATCTCCACATTCCAAAACTGCCTGTTTTGAAAAAATAGTGATCCCCCTTGCCCGTTCCAGTTCTTCTGTATCCAAAAAAGCATCCTGATTATCTACTCTGCCCAACTGCTTGATCATTCCGCTTTCATAAAGCATTCCTTCTGATAATGTAGTTTTTCCTGCATCCACATGTGCCAATATTCCAACTGATAATCTTCTCATTTTTCTTTATTCTCTTCCTGCATCCTGCTTTATATCCTGCGTTTTTTCTTCTACTTTCTTATATCATATTATATCTTTTTTTCACATTTAGCAATAAACATTACCTTCAACAGAGAATTTCCTATGAAACGATGAGAAACACGCTTTGCGAGTTTCTCACGTTCGTGGGCAGCGCCAAATAAAAGCAGGCAGGTCATGCCGCATTGCGACACTTCCTGCCCTTTAAGAAGAGGATTCTATATAAATACACACATTTTCCACAACTACTTTAAATCCTTTGCGTCTAACTTCTTTCTCTTGGAAATATCATCGGGAAGTAAATTATGCTCTTTAAATTTAAAAAATTCATAAGAGGTACATTCTACAAACTTTGCCTTTGGCTGAACCTGTGTAATCTGCTTTATCTCCTTTGTAGTGCAGGCCGCCACTGCTTCTCCTGAATACGGATCAAATACAAGATAGTTCTTTTCTTCCTTCTTACCAAATAATGCCATAGATTCTCCCTCTTTTCCTCTCGCAGCTTTTATCAACCACTCTCTTGATGTATACATATTATACTATATATTTTGTTAATTTTCAACAAATCTTATAACATTTTCCAAATTATTTTTAATCTTTGTATATAATGCACAATATCATTTGTTCACTATGACCTTATTTTACTATTTTATGCTTCTGTTTACAATTATCCTCTTCCATTATTTGTAAATAAACAGGTATTCATTGTGTTATTGCACAAAGAAAATGTACAAAATGCCATTTTTAAATTAATGAAATTCCGTCATATAATCCCGATAACGAAGAGCACACATATTCCGCTGACACTTATAATTCTCTCTTTCTTTTATGGCTATGGTATTGAAAAAGGTCTTCCAGAGTTTTTCATACTCTGCTGATTTTCTGCAATTCCATATTGAAGAAAGCACTTCCTGATTCAAAGGTGCCAAATACCATTGCTTTCCCTTCTCATGAAATAATCCCATCTCATGGGTTTCATCCAATATAACAAAATTCTCTTCCGGAAACCGATCAGAAAAATGGTACGCCAGTATAGGAAGCACCTGGTTCTTAGGGCGAATTCTGGAAATCAATATTCCTTCATCCGATTCTAAAAACCTGACAAATTCTTTAAAAAAATGTCCCTCATTACAAACATTCCTCTTTAGTTCAAACACTCTACATACTTCTTCTTTTCCATGCATGGACATCACCTTGCTTCCACACTGAAATCCCAATTTGAGAAAATGGTAAATTACGTCTATCTTATCCTCTTCAAATGAGAGAGCAGCGTGATAGATCATGTCATAAGATTCCCATCCCAGCTTACATTTCACAGATCGTGCTACTTTAACTGCTTTTTCCAGATCCGTCTGTACATAAACATAATCTGTAAAAAGCTGTATTGCATGATTACGTTCTACCTGAATGGACAAACTACATTCCGGTATACGAGCTGCCCACGCATCATACACCGCAGTAAATACACCGTCCGGTGTATCCTCACACAAATATACAATCCGATCAGCCAAATCCCTCCACCCCCATATCATCAAAAAGCGATAACTGACGGAATGTTACATCATAATCCAGTTCCCAGTTTTTCTTTCGATCCAATTCCAGTATTCTTCTTGTAATATAATCTTCATCTATCCTGGTCTGATACATCATTCTTCCATTACAGGTAATAAAATAATGTGCCCTCTTTAACACTACACCAATCCTTTTTAGTCCGTCGAAATCAAGCCTGGTACTCTTTCTCGCCATCACGATACGCCTTGCAGACTTCACACCGATACCGGGAACCCGCAGCAGCATTGTATAGGGTACAGTATTAATCTCCACCGGAAAATACTCCAGATGCCGTAATGCCCACTCACACTTTGGATCAAGGTATACATTAAAATTCGGCCGATCCTCCGTCAGCAGTTCCCCTGCCTCAAATCCATAAAAGCGTAAAAGCCAGTCAGCCTGATACAACCGATGTTCCCGAAGCAACGGCGGCTTTGTTCCCAATGCCGGAAGTTTGCTGTCATCATTTACTGCAACATATGCAGAATAAAATACCCGTTTCAAATCAAACTGCTTATATAACGTCTCTGCCACCGTAAGAATCTGATAATCATTCTCCGGAGTTGCACCTATGATCATCTGGGTACTCTGCCCCGCCGGTACAAACGACTTTCGGTCGGCAGAATATGGCAATGCCATGTTACTTCCTTCCTGCTCTAACAGTAAATTGGTTTTTCCACTTTGTAACAGCCTGTCTTGATTGTTGTGTTTTTCCTCTCCAATCTTATTCTGAATCTGCCTTAACGGTGTTAATATCATCTTCCGCGTCTTATTCGGAGCCAATTCCTGAAGCCCTTCCGCTGTTGGCAATTCCAGATTCGTACTCATACGGTCTGCCAGATAGCCAACCATTTCAATAATCCGGGGATCTGCTCCCGGTATTGCTTTCACATGAATATATCCGTTAAAATGATGCACCTTTCGAAGCAACCGGAGGGTAATATAAATCTCTTCCATTGTCTGGGTAGGATTATTCCTTATACCAGAACTCAAAAACAAACCCTCAATATAATTACGGCGGTAAAACTGCATTGTCAATTCACATACCTCCTCTGGGGTAAAAGAAGTACGGAGCGTATCATTGGACTTCCGGTTTACACAATACTTGCAATCATAAATACACTCATTGGTATATAAAATCTTGAGCAGCGATATACATCTTCCATCTGCCGCAAAGCTGTGACAGATTCCAGAGGCTGCCGTATTCCCCATTGCTCCCGGCTTTCCTTTACGCTCCACACCACTTGAAGTGCAGGCAACATCATACTTTGCTGCATCTGATAGAATTGTAAGTTTATCCGGCAAAGATAAATCTTCAATAACAGTCATATCATTCCCCTGCCTCTCCCATATAATATACAGCCCATTGCAGAACATCAGTTCTCGAATATATGTTCTATTATACCAGATTTTTCTGACATTGCAAGACAGAAGAATGGATTTTAACTACAAATTTCCTAGAGAATGAAAAATTCCCGTTCAGCATCTTACAGATGACCAAACAGGAACTCATAAAACTCTATATAACAGCATCCATCACAAGCATTACCACAAATCCAGTCAGAAGGGAATATGTAGCAATCCGCTCATATCCATGACTATGGGTTTCCGGTATCATTTCATCACTGATGATGTACAGCATGGTTCCTCCCGCAAAAGCTAATGCAAAAGGAAGAATATGTTCTGAAACTGCAGCCAGGGAAAATCCGATAAAGGTTCCTACAACCTCAATCAAGCCGGTTACTGCTGCCAGCAAAAATGCACGGCTGCGCTTTACTCCCGCCATGACCAGGGGCGATACGGTGATAATTCCCTCTGGAATATTCTGCAAAGCAATACCAACTGCCACCGTCAGTGCTGCATTGATATCTTCTCCTGCAAACCCCACTCCCGCTGCCATACCCTCCGGCAGATTGTGAATCGCAACTGCCAGCATAAAAAGCAGTGCACCATCCAGATTCTTATTGTGCTCATGCGATTCTATTTCCACGCCTGAAAGTTTATGCAGATGCGGTGTCAATCTGTCCATGGCATTCAGAAACAAGGAGCCTGAAAATATCCCCACCACAGGAAGCCAGAGTGTTCCCTCTGCCGTAAGTTCCACTGAAGGTAAAATTAATCCAATCACTGCCGCTGCCAGCATGATTCCTGCAGCAAAACTTAAAATCATGTCATTTACCTTGTGGGATACATTATGGAAGAAAAATCCAATCACTGCACCAACAATGGTGGCACCTCCCACACCTAATGCCGTTAATAATATTACTCTCATATTGATCTCCTTTTCCAAACTCTATCAGAATCCAAACTCCTCATAATCCTCAGGGGTATACCGGTGATAAATCACATGCTTTTCCTCCACTGTAATACAATATCTGTAATCGTCCGGATTCCCGTTTTCAAAATAAACGAGGTAATCAAATTCTCCATTTTTTACTTCTTCCACATGAACGGTTTGGGAATATCGGTAAAACACTTCCAACACTTCTTTCAAAGTACATCCATGTTCTCCAACAGTCCGGATCAAATCAGCCAAAAAGCCTTTCTTATCCAGTCTTTCATGAATATACTCCGCACCTTCCGGCGGTATCGCAATACAGAAACGTTCCCCCTTATTCGTAACAGAAACTCCGCCTAACCGTTCCTTCGTCCGATCTGAAAACTCCTGCAACAGCATATTCATTTCCTCCATGCTGCAGTCTGTATCAAAGATACGCCTCAGCGAGGATAACGGATAATAAAGTCTTACAGTTTCTCTTAAATATCCTAATTTCAACTGCTGCTCCTCAATGGCATCTATAATACTTTTTTCAAATTGATTCATTCTTTCACCTGTTTTCCTTTATTTAATGTTATAAAACCAGATACCTTTCTCCTTAACATCTGAATCGTCTTATAATAACGGTGCAAGCACTTTGAACAGTCCACCGGTTATCTTTATCCGCCATTTTTCCTTTTTCACTGTTTCAAATGTTACTTCCCTGCATTTTTCCAGTGTATTTTGAAAGTCCTGTTCCATGTCGGCGATACATTCCGTCTGATATAGATATGCCGCACATTCAAAATGATGATATAAACTCCGGTAATCCAGATTGATTGTTCCCACAACGCCTTTATGATCATCACTTACAAACATTTTTGCATGAACAAATCCCGGTGTGTATTCATATATTTTTACCCCGGATTTCAAGAGTGCCTTATAATGGGTTTTGGCCAGAGCATATGGAATATTTTTATCCGGAATGCCCGGAAGTATAAGCTTCACATCTATACCACGCTCTGCGGCAAAAGTAAGTGCAGACTCCATTTCCCCGTCCAGGATCAGATAAGGTGACATGATATGCACATATTTTTCTGCCTGATTCAGAATATCCATATACACCCGCTCCCCAACTTTATCCTCATCCAATGGGGAATCTCCATAAGGAAGTACATATCCTTTCACCGCTTCAGTTCCTTCCGATGAACAGGTCAGATATTTATCGAATTCCGGCACTTTTTCATCCATGTTCCACATTTGTAAAAACATCAGGGTAAAACTTGCCACAGCCTTACCTTTTATCATGATGGCTATGTCTTTCCAATGTCCGTGTTTCTCCTTTTGGTTGATATATTCATCAGCCAGATTGACACCTCCTGTAAATGCAATCTTTCCATCAATCACCAGAATCTTTCGGTGATCCCGGTAATTATAATGGGTCGATAAAAAAGGAGTCAGGGGAGCAAACATCTTACATTGTATTCCCAGCTTTTTCAACCGTTTAGGATAATCGTGGGGCAATGTGCTGAATTCGCAAGTACCGTCATAAAGCACCCGTACCTCTACGCCTTCCTTTACCTTCTCTGCCAGTATCTCCAAAATCTTTCCCCACATAATTCCTTCTTCTATAATAAAGTATTCCATAAAGATAAAATGCTTAGCTTCTTTCAGCTGTTTTAACAACTCCTCAAACTTATCCTCACCTAATGGAAAATACTTTACATCCGTATCATTATAAACGGGATAACAGCCTGTTCTTCCCACATAACGAACCAGGGAAGCACTGGCAGCATCTTCCTGCTGAAGCATATTCAATGCATTTCCATCCTGTGGTATGCTGTTTCTCGTATCATTTGCCAGATTCTGTAATCTCTTTTTAGCCGCCCTATGTCCCACCTCTGTCTGGGTATATAAAAGAAGCATGGTTCCAAACAGCGGCACCAACATAATCAGCATCAGCCAGGTCAGCTTCACATCAGCATCAAAATCACAGTTAAACAGATAAATGACCATAGCTACAATAAATATAACCACTGCTCCCATAATATGTGGTGCAAACTCGCTAAACCACTTTATGATACCAAGGAAAAATAATACGTTTAATAAAAATAATACCAGAATAATTCCCAGTCTGCTGAAAACAATATTCAGAACCCCTCTTTTTCCCTTTTTTAAAAGATGTATTCCTACGTTTTCCTCCTGGTTCATGCAAAATCCTCCTTACTGCCGTTCCAGCCAATCACATATATCTTTTGCAGCTATGATGTCTCTTAAAAAGTATCCGATTAGCCAATACAACATCATACTGACATTCCACCTTTAATTGACATTTCAAAACATATATGTTACATTTCTTCACGATTATACAAGTGTAACACCCTTACAAAAAACGGTCAACATTTTATAGTCAAACTATACAACAATATTTATTCTAATCAATGAAAGAAGGAAAATCACATATGCTTTATACATTTATAATATGTTTTATTGCCGGAATTGGAGCCGGACTGGGAACCGGATTTGCAGGAATGAGTGCTGCTGCTGTTATTAGTCCTATGTTGATAACATTTTTACATATGCCTGCATATGAAGCTGTAGGCATTGCACTTTCCAGCGATGTACTTGCCAGTGCTGTCAGTGCCTACACCTATGGAAAAAATAAGAATCTGGATATCAAAAATGGCATTGTTATGATGATCAGTGTTCTCTGTTTTACCACAATAGGAAGCTATATTGCCAGCAGAGTACCAAACCGGACTATGGGAAACTTTTCTGTCTTTATGACATTTCTGTTAGGTGTTAAATTCATTGTCAAACCCGTTATGACCACGAAAGAAAGCATGGGTACCATAAGTCCGAAAAAACGTTTCTTCCAGTCCATACTCTGTGGAAGTATAATCGGTTTCATCTGTGGCTTTATCGGTGCAGGCGGCGGTATGATGATGCTTCTGATCCTCACCAGTGTATTGGGATATGAATTAAAGACCGCTGTTGGAACCAGTGTGTTCATCATGGCATTTACCGCATTTACCGGAGCTGCAAGTCATTTTGTGATAGGCGGTCTGCCGGACATTACCTGTCTGTTCTTTTGTATCCTCTCCACCCTTCTATGGGCAAGAATTGCTGCACGTTTTGCCAACAAAGCCAGTGCCGTTACCTTAAACCGTGCCACGGGGGCTGTATTGGTGGTTTTAGGTGCCGCCATCATGATTGTGAATTATCTGTAAGATTTACTTCTATTTCTTTCCATGGACCCTGTCGGTAAAATGTTACCGACAGTATCATGGCAATACTCCATCCAATCGGCCATGCACACCAGATTCCAACGGAGCCAAACCGTCCCGCCAATATCACTGCCAATACAACTCTCAGAATTAAATCTGTAAAAGTGCCAATCATAAATTTCTTCATGAGTCCGGCTCCTCTAAGAATTCCATCTGCCACCAGTTTCACAGATACAACAAAATAAAATGGTGCTAAAATCCGGAGAAAAATTATTCCAGTATTCAGTGCAGTATCAGAAGGATTATCCATAAAGAAATACATCAGGTATTTTCCTGTAGTCACATAGAGTAAAGCAAAAGGAACACACAATGTCCATACCATTTTCACTCCGGCACGAAATCCGTCTCTGATTCTCGAAAGTTTACCAGCACCCATATTCTGTGCAGTAAAATTAGAGATACCATTTCCCAGGGTTGTAAAAGAAGTAATTACCAGATTGTTAAGCTTTACTGAAGCAGAATATCCTGCAATCACACCTGGTCCAAATCCATTGATTACGCTCTGGATAATGATATTTCCCACCGAAATAAAACTCTGCTGTAAAATACTAGGAATAGCAATCACCGCAATCTTTCCTAAAATCGAAAAAGAAAAAACTGCCGTTTTCCCCTCTGTCTCAATCTTGCGAAAGCGACGAAATACAACAATCAATGCCAGGACACAACTTATACCCTGACAGAGAAAAGTTGCCCATGCCACACCTGCAACTCCCATATGAAAAGATGCCACAAACAGGATATCCACTGCAATATTAGAAGTGGAGGATACCGCCAGAAAGATGAATGGTGTTTTGGAATCTCCTAAGGCAGAAAAAATTCCGGTTGCAATATTATAAAAAAGCAAAAAAGGAAATCCCCATATATAAATATCCAGATACAGTTTGGAATCTGCCATGATATTCTCCGGAGTATGAATTACCTGAAGCAATGTTCCCCCAAATGCAATCCCAAACAACATTAATACCAGACAGAGCACTGTACTTGCAATGAGCGTTGTATATACAGCTGTCTTCATATCTTTTAACTGCTTTGCACCAAAAAGCTGTGACACGATCACAGAACAGCCTATGTTACAGCCAAACGCAAATGCAATGAAAATCAGTGTGATTTCATAACTGTTTCCTACTGCTGCTAAAGCATTTTCTCCAATAAACTTACCTGCAACTAAACTGTCTGCAATATTATATAACTGCTGAAATATTACGCTGCCAAATAAAGGAAGGCAGAATTTCCATAAAACGGGTTCCGGTTTGCCGACTGTTAAATCTTTATTCATCTTCTGTTCCTCCGAATCTATAAAAAAATTCAATCCCAACACATTATACTCTCATTTCAAAATTTGTAAAATAATAAATAATTTTAGAAGACGATTGTCCTCATAAATGTTAAACTGGGACTAGTACGAACAAATGTTTTATGTTATAATGTGGATAGAGGTGAAGGTATGAAGATCTTACTTATATTAATTATGATTATGGCAGCGGTTATGATACTGGTATATTTTATTGCTGCCCTGACCAAAAGGCCCAAATTACTCATACTGTTTCGAATTACCATGTTAATCCTGATCGCATTGCTGCTCATTACATGGATTGTGAGCATTGTATCCGGACAACATTTTATTTTGCTGCTTATCTTAGCAATCATATTCATTATCATGTACGCATTTTCCTAAAAATAAATCCCTGTTTAGT
>JBJEJE010000044.1:0-18408 GCA_051877755.1 Lachnospiraceae bacterium
AACACTTTCAAACTAATGAAAGTGTTCTTTAACGTGTAAAATCATCTATTTTTGCTATTTAGGGTATGCAAATCACTGCATATCCAAGCACATTTTGAGTGATATTTGTAGTAATTTTGTAGTAAAATATTTTTGATGGGCTCGAAACCCTTGATTTTCCTAGCTTTATTTATCGAGCGACTTCATTGTCGGGATTAGGATTTATGCCCTTAAATAAGTGCTTATATCTTCTTATATCCCCACTAATGCAAGGCTCAAAACAATTTGTATTCCACGTAACTCCTTATAAGTTTTTATATCTCTGTCGTAAAATGTCGTAAAAGTTGTCGTAAAACCCTTAACAGATTTTTATTTTACCTTCCAATCTTGCAAAGGATTCCTGCTTGCGTTCCTTTGTGGCTTCATTGTAAATATTCATGGTAGTTGTAATATCACTATGCCCCATAATCTCTTGAATGATTTTCAAATCCGTTTCATTCTCACAAAACCTTGTACAAAAGGTATGTCTTAGATTATGTACACTAAAATGTGGTATCAAAATCGGTTGACGATGTTCTTTCTTAGCTTGTATCTTTTCCTGCTCATTACAAGCCGTATAAATGCGTTTAATGGCTCTATTTATCGTTTGTGGGTTATGTACATACCCACATCTATTTGTGAAAATAAAACCTGAATATCCGTCAATAATCGTCGAATTGAATCCCTGTTTCATCTGTTGTTTTTTCTCTTGCAATAATGCCTTGCGTACAGCTTCAAACATCGGTACAATTCTTTTTCCCGATTCTGTCTTAGGTGTAGTAATATGCATTTCACACTTTCCATCATCCTGCTGCCGGTATATCAAATTATGGTTAATTGATATAATACCTTCTGCAAAATCACAATCATCCCAAGTCAGACCGATAATTTCACCAACTCTACAACCAGTACCAAGAAATACTGTCAGTAATGGTAACCAATGACAATATGTTTCCGAATTTGCCACAAATTCAATAAACTTTGCCTGTTGTTCTTCTGTTAGTGCATGACGCTTTGGTTTCTCCCAATTATGGCTCTTTTTAATTTCAGCCATTACACCATCTGAAGGATTTGTACGAATATATCCATCCCTAACAGCCATTGTAAATACAGGATGCAAGATAGTATTAATTATTTCCATACTGTTAGGCTTAAACTTCTTTTCAAGTATCAGACTATTGTAAAACTTCTTTATATCACTATATTTGATACTTCCAATCCGTCTTTTGCCAATAACATCACTCACATAATTTTTGTACATATACATATAATTTGTCCTTGTGGACTGCTTTAATTCCTTTGTAGACATATATGTATCAAACAATTCATTTAATGTTATGCTATTAGCAGTATGTGTACTGATACCATCCTCTAAATCTCGTCTTATCTGCTTTTCCATTTCCCTAAGACTTAATTCACATCGTTTTCCTTCTGGTACTTTATCGGTAGCAACCAGTTTCCAACTATAAGCACTTCTACGTGTACCATTTACATCTACATACTTAAATTCATACTTACCATCTTTTCTTTGGCTCTCTCCATTTTGCAAAATTCTATTTTTGCTATCTCTTCTCTTTTCAGACATAATAAAATCTCCTTTCCGAAAAGAGCCATGATATAGTATGTGTCAATCATACCATATCACGCTCTCCATATCTACATTTTTTTAAATTGCTTGTAACGAATCCATGTACTTCTCAAATAACTTTCTTTTAATCTGCTTTCTGTTTCCGTTCCAAAACCAAAAATCAGCATCTGGATTTTCTTTGATAATATCTCTTATACTGTTCTCACCGATCCGGAAATATGCAGCTGCTTCTTCTACTGTCAACGAATATTTTTCCCAAATAGGTACAATAATCTCTTTTGCCATAGCAACTACACCTCGCTTTCATCAGCAAGATAATATTTGCTATTAATGGCTTTCACGTCTGTATTCATCAATGCCATATAAAGTTTTTCTGGTATCTTATCCTTTAATGCTTTTGCCTTATTTACAAGAATACCTTGCTTAATATCGCAATAAATATCTAACGCTTCATTGTAGGAATCAATATCAGTAGCACCAATATTCTTTTTACCATCTGTAATTTTCACGCTATACTTTTCTGTTTTTGAATTATATGTAATATTGGTTTTACCTACTTCGATATTTTCAAAAAAGGTATTTATGCTATGTGGTACAATCAAACATAAATCTGGATGATATTGCTTATTGCCATACTGCAAAATATCCTTATCAATGTCCATTTGCTCGCCATCGACTTCATAATAATTGTTATCAAGCCATACGAAGAATGTTTTGGTCTTATATTTCAACCATCCTTCCCACATAAAAGTTCCTTCATAGCGTGGATTCTCTTCTTGATATGCCTTGCCACATCTAAACTTCATGTTGCTAAATCTATTATGTTTTTCCTTATTACTTAAAATTTTGTAATTTACCATGTTTTTCACCAATGCAATACGCACCAATGAAAACGCAATATTTATTATTTTTATTAGTGCCATTTGCACATATCCTTTCGTTGTAAATGTTTTTTGAACGAAACCACTCACAACTACTCCTTAATAAACATTTGCATACATATTAGGTAATTGGCTTAATCGAAAAACATCAATATAGCCTTAATTTACAATGCTTTTTCGCATTTTAATAATTATGAAATTAGTAATTTTTTACCACTTTCCTGCTCTTACTTTGAAAAATAATCTGTAATTTTGGCTTTAATATCAGCAATAATAAAATCCAAATCCTCTTTTTTGTAATATTCGATAGTATGAAGTTTTTTGAAATTGTAGGCTTTATTTTTAGCTTTATCTTCTGAAAACCCTATCATCATAAGCAATTCTTTCATTTGTGAACTTGTAAAGATGTAATCTTTTCTAGTCATCAAAAAACTATTAACACTTAAAAACTCTCTATCCTTTTTCCTCTTAGCCAAATCTTCCAGATAAAGTTGTGCCATATTCCGATTGAATCTGTGTTGCACCTCTTCAAAGTGCATTGCTGCTTTATCCAATCGGTCAAACCATAATTCTAAAAATTCATGTTCGATACTATCGCCTATACGCTTACTTCTTAATTCTAATCTGCCATAGTAAGGGCTTTTGCCATTACTCTCATCATTTTTGTCGTAAAATTCAGCTTCACGATACCCATTCTTAGTTACAAGACTTTTGGTTCTTCCATTCCAAAAATTCCTAGTATCATGTGTGTTGTAATCACACGCTGAATCTGCAATGCAAGCAATAAGCAAACGATTCAATTTAGTGTAATTTTCGTAGTAACGACTTTCCATTGTGTTAAAGCTCAAATCTATTCGTTTCCATTTGAAATCTGTTACACCAATTTCATCAAATAACTTTTGCACCACTTCTTTGAATTTTGAATATGAATCAGCAATGTATCCATTAAAATTCCTATTAGGATTGATACGCATATAAATTTCATCCTTATTTTGTCTAACATTGTATGATTCAATAAGATTGCTTCCATTTGCCTTATCAAAATCCTCAATATGACTTGTAGTGCCATTTCCTGTGTGAATTCCCACATTAGTTATTCCTTTACCATAAGCAAGTAATTTTTTTCTGTTCATCTTAAATTTATCTCCTTTACAATTATTTTTTTGCTTTTGGTAGTTGGAGTGGTTCGTTCACATACTTATTCTCTTTTTGCTCATCGCTTTTTCTGTTTAAAACACATCACACACATTTTGACAAAAAACGCATTTAATCATTTTGGGCATAAAAAAAGCAAGGTATATTTCAACCTTGCAATTTTCTCAATATATTATTATTTGCTATCTCTCAAAATTCGATTTACTGTACTTCTCGACAAACCAGTTTCTTTTACAATATCCACAATCTTCATTCCACTATCAGCTAATGCCTTTACAACATCACCCTTTGCATTTTGCTTCGATGGTCTACCACCATTTCTACCTCTTGCTTTTGCACTTACAAGACCTTCCTTTGTTCGTTGACTTATCAAATCTCTTTCCAACTGGCTTAAACCACTCATAACAGTTAATAAGAAGTCATTATAAGGATTCTTGCTCGTAGTATCTAACCATGTATCTTTCAGACTTCTTATCGAAGCACCTTTATTTTTAATCTTTTCAACTATATCCAACAAATCCTTTGTACTTCTTGAAATACGTGTAAGATCAGTAATAATAACAACATCGCCTTCATTTAATTCGTTTAACATTCGTTGCAATTCTGGTCTATCCTTTTTTGTGCCTGTAATTTTCTCTTGATACAAAACACGACTATCTACACCAACTGCTTTTAACGCATCTATCTGTCTATCCAAATTCTGTCCATCTGTTGAAACTCTTGCATATCCTACTAACATAACATCCATCTCCTTTTCTTTTATTTAAGTATATTGTATCAAAAACGTGTCAATTTGTAAATAGATTTTGACACGTTTTATGAAATATTTTTAAGGCTAAAATGCTATGTTTTCGGTCATATATAAAAATGTGCCAAAAACAATCGTTTTTGACACACTCATTCTAATTACTTTATTTTTACTCCCATAGATTTTAATTGCTTAATCACATCATCAAACATTTTGCTCGTATCATATCTTGTAGACATCCCGCACTTTTCACAAACATGAGAATATACTTTCTGCTTACATACATCAAGTGATTTTACAACAAACTTATGATTACATTCCTTATTTCCACATATAAGTGTCATTTTCGGATTTTGCTTACAAATATTCTCCGTAAATTTATCCATCTGCTCTCCTATCCATTATTCCTAGTTAAAATATTTTGAACAATCACACCGATTATATCAGTTAATGCTCCTTCAAAACCTCTACTTACATCATCTTCACCACTTGAAGCATGCATACATTCATGTATCAATGTTCCAGCATAGGACTTCAAACTTTGTAACTGTTTACGTTTAATAATAATGTTCCCTTCTGATGGTTGCCATAATCCCACTGTTTCAACAAAAAATTCTGATTCATATATTGTTTCAGATATTTTTATCGACTTTACACATCTTGGTTTTCCGCCAATAATTTTCAAAATTTCATCCGTCTTACAAAATACTTCTCTTTCTCTTGATGTTAGCTGTTGCTCATTAATAAAATTAAACGATAGTCTATCCGCCCTGTCGGATATATATTGATTTGTTGTAAGAATTGGAGTTGAATCATCTTGTGTTTCTTGATTATAATTGTCTATCTTATTTACTAATGTTTCTGATACGACAACTGGCTCATAACCACTCTCACGCATATCATCAATAACACTCGGACTCTCTATTGCTGTATTTGATGTGATAAAAACAACATTTTGTTTATAATCTCTTATCTTTTTTGATGCATACATAGCGACATCATTCCATGACATCTCATCATGACGCAAACCACTATTATACTGTTGCAAATCATCTACAAGTTTCGTAATAACCTTTTCTTCTGTACATGCCAACAAAATTGATTTGATTCTATCTGAATAAGCAGTTCTACCTACATTTGTTCTTTCCCTATTTAGAGCCTTTTTTAACTGTTTTGTTAATGATGTGATATTATATGAAAACAAAAAATTATCTTCTTCTGCCACTTTAACACCATTGATATAAACATTTGATGTTTTACCATAATTGTCAATAACTTGCCCATAACTTGTAGTCTCTAAAACTTCTGATTCAGTAAATTTTAAAAATAACTCTTTTGCCTTCCTTATATCTTCATCAGTACAACCACGTATTAAAAAATCAGTACCAATCATATTTTTGTCTAGTGATTCATCTATTTTTGCATGCAATGTAATAATATCATCAAATCCATTTTTAGAAGATTCCAACAACGTAATTATTCCATATTTTGATGTAATACTTACATATATGCCATGCCTGTATAATGTTGCTAATGCATCTTTTAATCCAACACCAAATCTGCCTATCAGTCTATCATCATTTAACTTCTCTTCATTTTCATTTTGAGTAAGATGATGATAATTTAATCCCCTTCCATAATCAATAATATGCCATGCATCACCAACTTTTACTATTTTAATATCTTGTGTATTGGTCAGCACTTGCTCATCTATCGCATTTGCGATAATCTCTCTAAGTGCATGATATACTTCCCAATTTTCAAGAATCTTTTCAATGTTTAAGTCAAACTCTTGAGAGTCATTATGTTCCTTAGCCATTATTGTAGTATCAGAAATTTTTTTCACATTATCGGGTTCATTATTTTCTGGTTGAGCAAAATTCTTTTTCCAACTAAATAGTCCCATCTTACAATCCCCCTTTCATTACATCAACTCCTTAATTTTTTCTTTCAAAATATCTCTGTCCCATAAAATAACATCATTAGCTTGTGCCAATTCTTTTGCGGAAGGAGTAAAGAAATTATTAGTAATAACTACCACCTTATCACAATGATAAAAGCTCTTTCCTGCCACCGCTTCTTGTACTGCCGAGTTCCCAACTGTTCCAGAATAACATTTTGCTTGTATACCAATCTTTTTATTACCTTTTTCAGCAATAACATCTAATCCTTGATCGCCGGATTGCTTCGTAACTTCCGCCCTATATCCCATTTTTGTATATAATTCGCAAATAAAATATTCAAACTCACTACCATTCATCATATCAATATCATCTATGGTGTAATGTGTTTCCTGTTTTTTTACTGTTCCTTTTAATTTTTCTTTGTATTGACTCTTCTTTATATTATCTCGAATTGTATTAAATGCTTTAATTGCTATTTCATAATATGGTGGAAAATATAGTTCTCCTGTTGCATAACCTTTATCCATCAAGTAATAAGTGAAGATACCCATTACCCAAATATCTGTGTCATCTATCTCGTTACATCTTATTATTTCCTCAATGTATTTGTCTAATGTTCCATCCGCCTCTGTGGATGTATTTTGTTTTAAAGGTTCATCAATATACTTTCCATACTTTTCTTCCCACATATCAGAGTAAAAACTTACAGAACCCCTTTTAATTGCCTCCCAACAAGCAAAGCTAATTTCCTCATCTGTATATTCAGAATAATCTTCTTGAATAACCTCAACCATATTTTCAATTGCTTGCTTTACTACTGCAATACCTAATAAAGTGTTTTCACTACTACTCAGAGAATCCTCATCCCACAACTTGACATTGGAAAATTTCTTGTACGCTAACAATAATTGCAATCCAATAACTGCATCATGATTTAGTAAGATATGCTCATCTGTCATATTTAGCATATTCATTGCCATATCATTTAAGCCTTCAATCTCATTTGAAATCTCCTTGATTCTATTTTGCTTAGTTTCTGCAATTTCTTCCATTTTTTCTCTATAGGAATCATAATAGTTTTTAACTTTATAGGCGTCATCTGTATCCATTAAAATAAGTAAAGAACCTGCAAATCTTAAAACAGATTGTTTCGGATTATTAATATCTAGGATTTCTGTTTCTACATGCGTTCCTTCTGGAAAATCTTGTGCGAAAAAATCTTGTTGTAAAAGTGCCGTATACATAGATACTTTTGTGGTACTAAAAGTAATAGTAAGCTGTAAATCCTGGAATTCTTCTGCTTCTTCATTCCATATTTTAGCATTGCTTACAGAAAACGGTTTAAATTCAGACATCTCGAAATCACAATGGGAATTGATACTTTCTTTTTCACCACCCAATTTCTGCTTCATCTGATTATTGAGTACATCAATATTTTCATTATGTTCACGATATAATCCTTTAACTCTTTCCACCTCTTCTAAAGAAAACATAACTTCCAACCCATTAATTTGTATTAACCCCCAACCCTCTACAGCAGGAATAGGAGTTGAGATAATATTAATCTTTTGACCATCACCAATCGTTGTTTTGAAATACATTTGTGTGTGTTCTTTATAATTATAAATATAAATATTTTTAGATGTAAACTTTAATGCAACTGTTTTAAACTGCAAAAAATCCACAATTCCCTCATCATAGACTTGAGCAGTTTCAATTTTTATTACATTATCCCCATCATCAATATCATTATATAAAGCAAAGTCTGCATCACCTTCAGAAATTATATTTGACAATTCATTGTTTGGTGTATTTAACAATATCTCTATTGCATGATCCCCCTGTAATTCTCTTTCCAAAGTGCTTTGTGTCAAATACAGTCCCAAACCAATAAACTCTTCTTGTCTATGTAAGCATCCCATTTTCTTCAAATATTTAATTGTTTCAATCTCATTATCAATTTCATCTAAATCGTGAATATATTCCACTTGTCCACCTAATGAAATAAAATCGTTAAGTTTCTTTTTATAATTGTCCATTTTACGCTTTTCTGGTGCAATATTTCCGTTATTTACAGCTTCCACATCAGCAACATATAATGCAGGACAACCAATACTTTTCAAATAGTTAGAAAAAGAGGTTTCATATTCCCCTAATTCATAAAACAAATCATTCCATTTCTTATTTGCTTGCTCCTCTTTCCTCATTTCACTATATACATTTGCAGCAGTATGTCCCAAAAAGCTTTCCCAAAATCCCATAACAAATCCACCTTTCTTTATAGAATGTAATTATTGACAATAATACTGTAACAATTTAGCTGTACAATAATCCGTACTTTAGCTTAATTCCTCAAACGTTATGTTCTGAATTATTTGCTTATTAGATCTTACAAATTGATTTTTTAAAAAGTTATAATGGCTTCTTGAAATTATATGCTTATTACATCTTCTGCAAAAATGAACGGTATCTTTTAGCTTTATACTAAAATTTATGACCTTTATATCCATTTTGCAGTTATGGATAGGACATATATCACTATCCTGTTCCATTATAAAAAACTGCTTTATAACTGCATCTATAAAATGTGATTGCTCTTTCACTTCTTTCCGATCAAATTTTTCTTGTGACTCATCATTCTGTTTATTTTGTTCGGGATAATCCATAATGTATAATTCTGGAATTATTTTATTGGAACCACAATATTTACGAATCACCTTATACTGACGTTTATTGACAAAACGCCGTTTGCAAACGGAACAAATTCTGGACTTCAAGTCATTACCACTATTATGAATAATCAAATCTTTTAAGGTATTTTCACAAAATGGGCAGTTCATATTATCTTCAAATATTTCCATATCTGTCGCAATTAATGACTCCATTTGTGAATTGCTCACTACTTTTTTCTTTGATTGATTTGATGAATCTTTCATAACATCATCCATTAATTCATCAAATGTTTTTTCAATTCTATTACGTTGTATTTGATATGCATTATCACGTGACTTACTTCCCTTTTTAAAGAGCAAAATATAATTTTTATTCTTTTGAATCCTAATGGTGATGGCTCTATTCTCTTCTACGTTTTGATATTCTTCATATTTAAGAACAATTATTTCACTATCTTTCAAATCTGGTTGTTTGCATAACAAGTACAAAAATATAGGATAATCATATTTTTCTTTATATGATTTTAATTTCAGCTTATCTTCATCAGAAAATGTAAACAAATAACTTATATCTTCTTCATTTTTTCCATTTGTTTTTGGAGATGCATACTTAAAAAATAATATACATTCCTGCGATGTATTAGTCATTACTTTGTAAACCTGTCTAGGTTCTTCTTCATGTGACATCAATATAGGCGATGCATCTGGATTGTATTGACATAATGCATCTAATATTGCCCCATAATAAAAATGATTCTTCTTTAGCTTTGCCATAAAATTCACCTTCTTATAAATGCTTTACTATTCTCCCCCCATTTTAATAATACCACTTCGGTAATGTGTTCGGTAGCAAAAATTCATTATATTTAAAAAGGGCTACTGAATTCTACAGCAGCCCTTTTTAGTAGGTTCTTATTTAAAAAACTTTTTGTCACAAGAATAGCATACATATCCGTCATGATATGACCAATATGCTTCCATTCCCTCACCACAATATTTGCAGGTGTATTTATCATTTGAACCACCTGAGCATGAACCTATACCTACTAATATCAAAAATACAACTACAATTATTCCAACAATTGAACCTGCACTCGATTTATTTTGATTATTTCCCATATAACTACCTTCTAAAAATCGCTCTTGCAGTTATTACAATGCCATTGCTTTGATACCTTTCCTGCTGCAAATACCCCCCACAATGCCACACTTCCAGCTTTAGACATACCAGAAATCTTTTTAACATTTGTAGAATGACAATATGGACACTCGACCTTACCTACCTGTGGCTGATTTGCCATAACATTTTCCTCCTTGTATAAGTAATTTGTGACATCATGCCACATTATGATTGAATTATACTACTCTATTTGTGCAAAGTCAACTATTTCAATACATAATCAACCTATTCAAAACACATTATATAGTATCATAGCCACAAAGGAGGTTTTGATATGGTTGATTTTGGAAACGTACTAAAAACATTACGTTTAAGAGAAAATATGACACAAGCACAACTGGCTCAAAAATTAGGTCTTACAAAATCTGTCATAAGTGCTTATGAAACAGGTCTACGTCTACCCTCCTACGATATTCTTATTCATATTGCTAAAATATATAATGTAAGCACTGATTATTTGTTAGGCTTGGAACATAAACAAGAAATAGACTTATCTGGTCTATCACAAGATGAAATAGATGCTCTTCTGAATTTGATAAAAGCTATGAAACGAAATTAAATGATGTTCGATAATGAGTTCGGTAGCAATTTTCGATTGAGTTCGATAAAACCCTTTATTTTCAATGGTTTCAGCCATTTTCACTATCAATCTAACAAAATACAGAATCCCCGAAAAGCCTTATTTTATAGGCTTTTTTCATTTTCCACACTTTTTATCATAGTTCGATAATATTTTAAAAATGCATCGTGTGAATAAATAATATTTATACTTCGACACCCTCAATTTCCACTCCATTACATGAATACATCAGATATACCCTTTGCCATAAAAACTGCTGCCTGCTTAAATGTAAACTATCCCGACATACAAAAAGACACCACTACCTATATCACTATAAGTAATGATGTCTTAATTTTTTACTATATCAAGGCTCACCATTTGTCGTAACTCTGTCGTAAAATACAAATATAAGCCTCTTAAATTGCTTGAAAATGCCCTGTTTTCGGCTTTTTATTTATCCAAGCTCTTCATCGTCGGGAAAAGCAATACATCCCTTATAGCTGGAGAATCCGTCATCAACATACAAAGTCTGTCGATACCATATCCAATACCACCTGTAGGAGGCATACCAATCTCCAATGCATTTAAGAAATCTTCATCACAATGCTCTGCCTCTTCATCTCCCGCTGCAGCATTTGCATCCTGTAACTCAAAACGCTCTCTCTGATCAATCGGATCATTCAGCTCAGAATAGGCATTACACATTTCCCATCCATTCATGAACATCTCAAAACGCTCCACATAGTTCGGATTATCCGGTTTCTTCTTGGTAAGCGGAGAAATCTCAATTGGATGATCCATTACGAAGGTAGGCTGAATCAAATGCTCTTCTACATACTCTTCAAAGAACAGATTCAGGATATGTCCCTTCTTATGCCACTCCTCGAACTCGATTCCCTTTTCCTTTGCAAGTGCCTTTGCTTCCTCATCACTCTTGATTTCATTAAAGTCCACACCTGCATATTTCTTCACTGCATCCACCATGGTGATACGCTCAAACGGCTTACCAAGATCCATTTCGATTCCCTGGTAAGTAATCGTTGTTGTACCAAGTACCTCCTGGGCGATATGGCGGTACATATTCTCTGTCAAATCCATCATTCCGTTATAATCCGTATATGCCTGATATAACTCCATTAACGTGAACTCTGGATTATGTCTGGTGTCTAATCCCTCGTTACGGAATACACGTCCAATCTCATAAACACGCTCTAATCCACCAACAATCAATCTCTTCAAATATAATTCAAGGGAAATACGAAGCTTCAAATCCTCATCCAGCGCATTGAAATGTGTCTCAAACGGACGGGCTGCTGCACCACCCGGATTGGCAACCAGCATCGGCGTCTCCACTTCCATAAATCCCTGTGCATCTAAGAATTTACGAATGGTACTGATAATCTTAGAACGTTTGATAAAGGTATCCTTAACTTCAGGATTCATGATCAAATCCACATATCTCTGACGGTAACGCTGGTCCACATTGGTAAGTCCATGATACTTCTCCGGCAGAATCTGTAATGATTTTGACAGCATGGCAATCTCATTTGCATGAATGGAAATCTCACCGGTCATGGTACGGAATGCATATCCCTTCACACCATAGATATCACCGATATCTGCCTTCTTAAATGTAGCATAATCCTCTTCACCAACCACATCTCTTGCCACATATATCTGAATATCACCTTCTTTATCACGAAGGGTACAAAAAGATGCCTTACCCATAACACGTTTGAACATCATACGTCCTGCAATACATACATCAATCGGCTCTGCATCCATAATAGCCCGGCGTTCCTCATAATCAGCCTTCTTTGCAGCTCTCGCCTCTGCTTCTTCCAGACCAGTCACATCCACCTCTTTGCGGCCTGCCAACAATTTCTCCTCATGAGGAATATACAAATCCTTTACCTCCTGGGAATGATGTGTCACATCATATTTTGTGATAACAAAAGGATCCTTTCCCTCCGCCTGTAAACTCTGTAATTTCTCTCTTCGAACCTTCAAAAGCTGGTTAATATCCTGTGTTCCCTTCTGCTGGTTCTGATTATTCTGATTGTTCTCTGCCACTTTATTCACTCACTTTCCTTATTCTTTTTCCCATATACAGGTATTCTTGTCCGTTTCATTTATCGTACATACGATGAGAAACACACTTTGCGGGTTTCTCACGTTCGCAGGCGGTACCAAATTGGAATGCACGCATTCCAGCCTGGTCCAAGCCGACCGCGCAAATAAAAAGGGACAGCGTTGTCACCATCCCTTTCCTACATTCTGATTATTCTTCATCCAGACTAATCTCTAAAATCTCAAACTGGAATGATCCATTCGGTGCTTCTACCGTTACAACCTCTCCTGCCTTAGCACCCATCAATGCAGCACCTACAGGGGATTCATTGGAAATCTTGTTGTTCAGTACATCTGCCTCTGTGGAACCCACTAACTTGAAAATCTGTACATTGCCATTGGCTAATTCTTTTACGGTAACAACACAGCCGACATTTACTTTCTCTCTGTCGACCTCATCCGTATATACAACCTCAACATTTTTAAGAATTGACTCTAATTCCTCAATTCTTGCCTCAATATCTTTCTGCTCATCTTTTGCCGCATCATATTCTGCATTCTCGGATAAGTCACCCTGTTCTCTTGCTTCCTTAATCTTCTGTGCCACTTCTTTACGTTTGACAACTCGTAACTCCTGCAGTTCATCCTCTAATTTTTTAAGACCTTTGTCGGTCAAAAGATTCTTTTTCTCTGCCATTGACTCGCCCTTCCATCCTATAATATTCTGAGACCTGATTGTCCGCATTTGTTCCTTATTATACATGAGGAAATAAATGATGTCAACGCAAAAGAAAAGAGATTGTGGAATTCCACAATCTCTTTGGTATATTGAATATACGATTATTCTTCTGCTGTTTCCTCTTCTGTTGAATCGTCTTCTTCCTTTGTAGATGCTTCCGTTGTCTCTTCTGAACTGTCACTGGATGATTCATCTTCCACATCCTCTGTACTTTCTTCTGTGCTATCCACTAACACAGCATTCTCTTTCAGGAAATCCATAACCTTCTCAGACAAAATGGCAACTTCAAAATAGTCATCTCCGAAGTAATCATATACCTCTTCCTTTGTCTCAACCTGATAGGTATCCATGTATTCCTGTACCTTCTTGTCGGTTTCTTCACTGGTTACTTTAATACCCTCTTTGTCAGCAATACAATATAAGATCATCTTCTGGTCAAGGTATTTCTTAACATAAGCAGTGACACCCTCTTTCAAGGCATCCTCTGAATCATAACCATACATAGATAACACATCTTCATATGAATATCCATAGCTTTCATAGCTCTCGGCTGTTTCCTTAAAACTCTGGAACTCCTCGTCTACAAGCTGCTTCACTTCATCCTCATCATAACCGCTGATCTCACAGTTCTCCACAACCTTATTAAAGATATCACTCTCAGCCTGCTGTTCTGCTGAGGATTCATTGGAAGCCTCTAACTCCTCCCGGACAGACTCCTTATAAGCATCAACTGTATCATAATCCGTATTCTCTTTTACCAGGTCATCTGTAAGTTCCGGTATTGTCTCAACGGAAATGCTGTTCACGGTAACTGCAAAATTAACATCCTTGCCTGCCACATCCTCAGACTGGTAATCCTCCGGGAACTGCAGATCCAAAGACACCTCTTCTCCGATATCATGCCCAATCAAGCCTGTTTCGAAACCGGAGATAAAAGAATTCGAACCGATTGTCAGGTCATATCCTTCTGCAGATCCGCCATCAAATTCCTCTCCGTCGATGGTTCCTACATAATCGATATTTACAATATCACCATCTTCAACAGCTCTGTCAGTTACCTCTGTTGTCTCTGCCAATCCATCCAGAAAAGAATCAATTTCACTCTGTACATCATCATCTGTTACCTCGGCAACGGTCTTTGTATACTCAATTCCCTTATACTCGCCTAATGTTACATATTTGCTATATGCTTTTGCCTTGCTGTTACCGCAACCGGTCATACCCAATACAATAACACCTGCTAAAACAATTGCACCAACTCTTTGTTTCTTCATCATTCATTTCCCTTCTATTAAATCTTATAACTTTGTAAAATTGTCATGTGTGCAAGCACACATATTACATATATATCACAAATGCATAAAAAAATAAAGTCTATTTGCAAAAGTTCACAAAAATACCATTTTTAAAGTTTTTCCCCTGTATTCTCTATAAAAAATGATTTGTTTTTTATTTTATACATGATATTGTGTTTTTGTCATTTACAATCCCAAGATAGAGTGTTATAATAGTCTTGTTTTCAGCTAAATGTCCCTATATTGTGGGATTTTGGCGTTTTAGTTATCAAGAAGGAGTAGGGTTATGAAAGTAATTAAACGAGACGGAACTACCGTTTCCTATGACAGAAACAAGATTAAACGTGCCATTCAGAAGGCAAATGCAGAAGTGGAACCTGCAGAAAAGGTTTCCGATGAAACCATTGAGTATATCATTTCCTGCATCGAGACCAAGAACCGTTCCCGGATGTTAGTAGAGGACATTCAGGATATAATTGAACAGAAATTGATGGATGAGAAGAAGTTCGTATTAGCTAAAACCTACATTATTTATCGTTATTCCAGAGAGCTGGTTCGTAAGGCAAATACAACGGATGATTCCATTTTAAGCTTAATCCAGAACCGCAATAAGGATGTTATGGAGGAGAATTCCAACAAGAATGCCACCGTGGCTTCTACCCAGCGTGACCTGATTGCCGGTGAGGTTTCCAAAGATTTAACAAAGCGTATTTTGTTACCGGAGAAGATTTCCAAAGCACACGAAGAGGGAATTCTTCATTTCCATGATGCAGATTATTTCTTACAGCCAATCTTCAACTGCTGTCTGATTAATATTGGTGATATGTTAGACAACGGCACCGTTATGAACGGCAAATTGATTGAAAGTCCAAAAAGCTTCCAGGTTGCCTGTACCGTTATGACACAGGTCATTGCCGCTGTTGCCAGCAGCCAGTATGGCGGACAGTCTGTAGATGTAAGGCATTTGGGCAAATATTTAAGAAAGTCCTATAATAAATTTAAGACAAAAATGACTGCTGAATTCGGGGACAGTGTATCTGAGGATGTTATTGAAAAGATGGTACAGGAGCGGTTACAGGACGAACTTCGCTCCGGTGTCCAGACCATCCAGTATCAGATCAATACCCTGATGACCACCAACGGACAATCCCCGTTTGTTACCCTTTTCCTTAATCTGGATAAAGATGATGAATACATCAAAGAAAATGCAATGATTATAGAAGAAATCCTTCGTCAGCGCTTAGAAGGTATCAAGAACGAAAAAGGTGTTTACGTCACCCCTGCTTTTCCAAAGCTTATCTATGTATTAGATGAGCACAACTGCTTAAAGGGCGGCGAATACGATTATATTACGGAGCTTGCAGTGAAATGTTCTGCCAAGCGTCTGTATCCGGATTATATTTCTGCCAAGAAAATGCGGGAGAACTACGAAGGCAATGTCTTCTCCTGTATGGGATGCCGCAGTTTCCTGACACCATGGAAGGATGAAAACGGACAGTACAAATTCGAAGGCCGTTTTAACCAGGGTGTTGTCAGTCTCAATCTTCCACAGATTGGAATTATTGCAAACGGCGACGAAGAAAAGTTCTGGGATTTGTTAGAAGAACGTCTGGAGCTTTGCTATGAAGCCCTCATGTGCCGCCACAATGCTTTAATGGGTATTACTTCCGATGTAAGTCCGGTTCACTGGCAGTATGGTGCCATTGCCAGACTGGAAAAAGGAGAACCAATTGACAAGTTACTGTTGAATGGTTATTCCACCATTTCATTAGGCTATATTGGATTATACGAAGTGACCAAGTTAATGAAGGGCTGCAGCCATACCACTCCGGTTGGACAGGAATTTGCCCTTCGGGTTATGAACCGTCTTCGTGCGGCTACGGATAAATGGAAAGCAGAAACCGGCATTGGATTCGGTCTGTATGGCAGTCCAGCAGAATCACTCTGCTACCGTTTTGCAAGAATTGACCTGGAGCGTTTTGGAAGTATTCCGGACATTACAGACAAAGGCTATTACACCAATTCTTACCATGTTGATGTAAGAGAAAGCATTGATGCTTTCAGCAAATTCCGTTTTGAAAGCCAGTTCCAGAAAATATCCTCCGGTGGTGCAATCTCCTATGTAGAGATTCCAAATATGCGGAATAATCTGGATGCCCTTGCCGAAGTTGTCCGTTTCATTTACGACAATATCCAGTATGCAGAATTCAACACCAAATCTGATTACTGCCATGTATGTGGATATGACGGAGAAATCCTCATCAATGACGATAACGAATGGGAATGTCCACAGTGCGGTAACAAGGATCATGGCAAGATGAATGTAACCCGAAGAACCTGCGGTTATCTGGGTGAGAACTTCTGGAATGTGGGCAAAACAAAAGAAATTAAGGCAAGAGTGCTTCATCTGTAAGCACTCTCCATACTCTTTGACAATAGAACGGAGACAATTATGAATTACGCAACCATTAAGAAATATGACATTGCAAATGGTCCCGGTGTCAGAGTCAGCTTATTTGTAAGCGGCTGCACCCACCATTGTCCCGGCTGTTTCAATCCGGAAACCTGGGATTTCAATTATGGAAAGCCATTTGACAGCGATGTTATCAATGAGATATTAGAAGCATTACAGCCCGGCTACATCCACGGCTTTACGCTTTTGGGCGGTGAACCCTTTGAATATAAGAATCAGGTTGGTGTCCTGCCTTTACTAAAGGAAATCAAGACCCGTTTTCCTAACAAGAATATCTGGTGTTATACCGGCTATGACTTTGAAAAGGATATTTTGGGGGATATGGCAAAACAGTGGGCAGAAACCTATGATATGCTCTCCTGCATTGACGTCCTTGTGGACGGTGAATTTATAGAGGCAAAGAAAGACCTGGCACTCCGCTTCCGTGGGTCCTCCAACCAGCGGATTATCCAGGTACAGGAATCCCTGAAGGCAGATAAGATTGTCCTCTGGGATGACACAAGGGATTTCTCAATATACTGATTATGTAAGAAAGAGGTTACTATATGTTGACAGCAAATGTACCAATCAAGAAATTAAATACCAATGCCACACTTCCCACCTATGGCTCTGAATATGCAGCCGGTGCGGATTTGTATGCCTGTATTGAAGAAACCATAAGTTTTGAGCCAGGTGAAACCCGACTCATTCCAACCGGTCTTGCCATGGAAATCCCGGCAGGATATGCAGGGTTAATCTATGCACGAAGTGGTCTGGCAAGCAAAAAGGGATTAGCACCTGCCAACAAGGTAGGGGTAATTGATGCAGACTACAGAGGTGAAGTCATGGTAGCACTTCACAACCATGGCACCAAAGCCGTTTCCATCGAACCGCAGGAACGGATTGCACAGCTGGTAATCACACCATATCTGGCCGCCCACTTTGAAGAAACCGACCAGTTAAGTGATACGGTACGGGGCGAAGGCGGTTTCGGCTCCACCGGAAGAAAATAAATACAAATATATATATAAATGGGCGGTTGCTTTTATAATGCAGCGGCTCATTTCACTTATATATTTCTTAATATCATTACCTGTTTCTAAAAACTGAACATCAACAAGTCTTCAGCTTTTAAGAAATAATT
>JBJEJE010000045.1:0-3546 GCA_051877755.1 Lachnospiraceae bacterium
TGTTCCGTCATTGTTCAAAGTAATCTTATTTGAATCCACTGCACTTCCATTCAAGATACCATTTGCAATTACTCCTGTTGCATCAATAAATGTATATCCATCCTTTGCTGTCAATGTCACATACGCCTGATAAGTGGTTTTCCACTCAGCATCGCCGGTTGCTACAGTTTCTTCCTTTTTCCATGTCAAAGCCACTGTAGAAGAAACACTTGTAGAATCAATAGTGATATCAATCTCTGTCTGTAATGGCTGTTCCGGCGTCGGTGTGTCAATTTTCAATCCGGTTACTGACACCGAATCAATCGGAGTCCTAATGGCAGTCACTTCCACAGGTTCACTTGCATAATCGGTAGAGTTGTCAGCATTTACATGCTCTGCCAAAAGATAGATGTGATAATCCGTACCCAAAGTTCCTATTAAACTACTTGGAAGTGCAAAAGTTCCTGTTCCGGTGGAAGTTTCTGCCACCGTACTACTTTCTCCAGCTGTATTCTTTATATCTTGCAATGCACCGTAATACAGAATCTGTGCATTCTCATTTCCGTATGCCTTATCTGTAATCATGACGGAAATCTGATTGACTTTCTCGCTGTCTGTTGCTTCTTCCTTATCTGTGTATGTATATGGCACGGTTATCGTTCCATCACTTGCTTTTGTTACGCTTCTTCCCTCTGTAAATGCTACTGATTTCTTATCATCTTTCAATGTCAGCTTCCACTCCGTATTCGCCACCGTACCAATCTTAGTACTCTCGCTTGTAAGAGCAGAAGATTTGCTCACTGCGTTCGCAGATGAGAAGAGGACAGATGACAGATTCAAATTCAAAGCGGGACTCACACCGGGGTAAATGCTGAAGACAATGTCGTAGAAGATGTAGCCGTCGTCGTAGACGTAGCCGGCGTAGCTAACATCATAATCGAAGGCAGACCGAAGCCACCAATAGGCAGCAGCGCTGCCTGTCTTCTTGCGGTTTTCACAAGCACTATCTGTCATGCTATATCCGTATGCTCCGTTGGACACATCTTCTGCATCCAGCAAAAAGATTTGCTCTCCGGTTAGTGCCACATATTTTGCAAAAGCACTTTGCGTCGAGTCTGCCACATTGACTCCCGTTTCACTATCTGTTGTCAATGTATGGGTAACCACTGTACTTGCAGCAATGGCATTCTTTTCAGCAGTAGTAAACACTCCAGCTTTATTTAGGAAACCATCTCCATTGAGACTTTTATAAATCGGACTATCCTTCCATACCTTGCTATATGGGCTTTCCCCATCAAATGGCGTATAGTACAGAATGCTGTCACAATCAAGGAGCATGGTTTCTGCTTTGTTCCCCTCTGTATCTTCTGCACTGTAATCCGTGGTACTTGCATCCAGTACACGATATTTTACCGGCTCTGCTGTTCCGTCACCGTTTGCGTCATAATTTCCATAATACACATAGCAGCCTGTCCATGCGTCGCTTGCGCTGTTTGGTACTGCCGGATCAATAATACCCTTTGTACCAAAGTTCATCTCCTTGACGGTTGGTGCTTTCCAAGTAGGAATGATTTCAACCGGTGTACTGGCATAATCTGTTTCTTTTTCTCCATTGACATCCTCTGCAAGGATATACATATGATAATCCGTTCCACATCCTTTTCTATATAAGGAATCCGGAAGTGTATATGTTCCTGTTCCGCTTGCGGAAAAACTATCTACCTTTAATTTCTGATAATCTAAAACAGTTGCTCCATTGGTATCTCCTACTGTGTATTCCTTATCCAAAACCAGCACAGAAACCTGTGTGGCATCATTACTGTTGTTTCCACTGATATGATATGGAATGGTTACTGTCTTGCCATATCTTGTCGCATCTCCATTTTCCTCAATGGTCATATCATCATCTAACAGTGTCAGCTTATACTCTGCGCCTGTCTCCCCGGCAGTTCCTGAGATGACAGATGAGAAGATGACAGATTGCAGATTGACATTAAAAGCGGGACTCACACCGGTTTCATCGTAGCGGACACTGCATCCGTCGCTGATGCTGCCGTCAACGTCGACGAAGCCGGCGAAGTCTTTATTTTTAAAGTTGGCAGACCGAAGCCACCAAAAGACAGCAGTGCTGCCTGTCTTCTTGCGGTTTTCGGTGGCTTCATCTGTCATGCTATATCCGTATGCTCCGTTGGACACATCTTCTGCATCCAGCAAAAAGATTTGCTCTCCGTTTAATGCCTCATAATTTACAAAAGCACGTTTTGTCCAGCTTGCTACATTGACTCCCGTATCACTATCTGTTGTCAATGGATGGGTAGCCACTTTACTTTCGGCAATGGCATTCTTTTCAGCAGTGGTAAACACTCCATCTTTATTTAAAAAGCCGTCTCCATTCAAACTGCTTTTTACGTCACTTCCCGCCCAGTCATTCGCTTTTTCATATCCTTCATTGGCAGTACCATCTGCATCAAACTTTTGACAGTACAGAATGCTGTCACAATCCAAAAGCATTGTCTGTGTCGTTCCATCTGCACTGTAATCCGTGGTACTTGCATCCAGTACACGATATTTTACAGGCTCTGCTGTTTCGTCACCGTCTGCATCATAATTTCCATAGTACACATAGCTTCCTGTCCATGCATCGGAAGCACTTGCCGGTTTAGTCGGGTCAGCTATCACGCTTGTACCAAGTTCTGCGATGGTTTTCGTGGTACTTGTGGTTTCTGCCTGTGCCTGCAGGGTACCTGTCCCCGGCATCAGCCCTACTACCATAGCGGCAGTTAAAAGTATTGCCAGTCCTTTCTTTAATCTTCTTAATTTGTTCATATCATTCCTCCATTCCCAGGGCTGGCAGCCATCCTGCATACCCCGTAAAAGTTGTTTTTCTATTTGCAAATTACCCATTTGACGCCATTCTACCAAACATTTTCTTGTAAGACAATCTTTTCCGCTTGTTTTTTTGGCAATTTTTTGTATTTTACTCAGATACTCGGATAAAATGCATGTAATTTATTCGAGTATCTATCAATTTTCAATAAAATGCAAATTGAATTTGTATTTTGTTCATATATCGAATATAATAAAAAAAGAACTTACTGAAAAGCGTGAAACGAAAAGAAATCCGTAGATATCATAGGGAGGTTTACTATGGCAAAGAGAAAATATTTGACACTAGACGATATTGAACCGGAGCACATCTTATCGACCTATCATTTGGGGGATAAAACGGTGCTCTGTTTAGACAATGGAGAGGAAGTAAAGACTACCGCTCCATTTTATGAGATTGAAAAGATTTTGCCTGAGGATGAATTTCTTGTCATCCGCAAGGGCATTGCAGTACGCAAGTCTGCGATTGTCGCCATCAGTGATGATGGCATCTATACGATGATGGATGGCAGAACCCATAAGGGCACCACACGAAGTCTTGCTGCACACAAGAGAATCCGAAAAGCTCTTGGGATTGAACGCGAACTTCCTGCACCACCCCCTGACTGGCTTGACCCAGAGACAAGGATGCCCTTGACGCTTTTGGAAAAATGCACCCTGATAGAGGACATGCCGGTGGCA
>JBJEJE010000046.1:0-18227 GCA_051877755.1 Lachnospiraceae bacterium
TTTTCAGAATATCTTTTCGTTGACAAAAATACTTCCTTCTGTTATGTTAGAGATGTTGACACATCAACATCTTATAAATATAACGGAGAGCCACCATGATTGAACGATTTGAATTATTTACCACTACCATTTCACAGATATATAAAAATTTACAGAGAATTAAGATGAAAGAGATGACTGAATTCCATCTGAAGGGAACCCATGTCATGTGTCTGTTTGAATTAAACCGTAACCGGGAGGGACTTACTGTCACACAGTTAAGCCAGCTATGCGGGGAAGACAAGGCAGCTATCTCCCGAACAGTTTCTGAACTGGCAAAGAGAAATCTGGTTACCAGCGATACCGAGAAAAAGTACCGGGCACCTATCCTGTTGACAAAAGAGGGACAGGACACAGCTGACCGCATTGATGAGCTGGCAGCAATTGCCGTTCAGGCTGGAAGTGCCGGACTTACCAAAGAAGAGCTTGCTGTCTTTTACAAGGCACTTACCAGAATTTCTGATAATTTAAGTCATTATCTTACCGATTAGCAATATGAATGTCATCAGCTTCTTCTATATTTTTTCTTAAATGCCTCAATATCCGCATCGTTTCATGGAACGCAGTAAATCCTTTACCTCATCTGTTGGAATATGGGATTCCACGATTTTCTGAATTCCTTTATTATAGGTTCTGTCATCTAAATGATTCTTCTTCAAATACACAAAAGTATGATATGGAAAACAGCAAAATGCCTCTGCAATCAGCCAGGAAACCGCCATGGAAGCATAGTATTCTCTTGTATCCAATGCATCAATGGAATCAAAAATCCGTTCCAGATACAGCCCGGTTTCTTCACATGTATTTGAGATTTCCTCTAAACTGACTACACGCAGACGTGATATTTTCTTTCCCGCCGCATCACATTTTAACAAATGCTGCATCATAATGATGACTGCCACCCGGATTTCAAATTCATTCTCCGATTTCAGATATGGCTGTATATAGTCCCATGTCCGTTCCCTGTCCTTCTGGAAAATGGTCATTCCCATAAACACACTGTCACAGATGGACCAGTTATCCACCAGCGGAATAAATGCTGTAATATACGGCAGCATTTCATCCATACTGCCTTTCGCATAACCCAGCACCATACCATGGAGCATCCGTTCCTCAAAATAGTAATCCTCTGCTGCAATCGCTTCTTTCCAATTCTCTTTGGCAATCTGTTTTGCCAGTTTCCGAAGTTCCGGCAGGCGGATCCCAAGCATATTGGCAACTCCTGGGATTAAACCTGCAGAAAACTTCTGATACTCTGCCTCTGCCATACCAGTTAATTTTTCACGTATATCCTCCCGCATCCTCAATCTGCCTTTCTATGTATATATTTAATGTCCGTGCATTACTCGCACTAAATTTGCCTTCGGCTCATTAAGTGCTCCTATTATACTAAAGCATTACTCGCACTAAATTCGCCTTCGGCTCATTAAGTGCTCCTATTATACCACAAAAACGCCGCATTCTAAAGGTCTGATCCTTAAAATGCGGCGTTCATTTCTCATCGTTTACAGTATACTTTATACATAGAACAGTAAATCTTCATACTGTGGGAATGGCCAATACTTCTTATCAACCAAAGCTTCCAGCTTATCAGCAGGCTCTCTTACCTCGCTCATGGCAGCAAACACTTCATCATGGAAGCATCTTGCAGCCTTCTCCATGTCATCCTCTAATGCCAAAGCCTTCTCATCCAAAGACTCCAACTTATCCATAGCAGTTGTCATGGTCTTAAGTTCTCCGGCAATATCTTTCAGGATACCTTCCTGAACAGATGTATCTACGCCAATAGCCTTTAAATCGTTGATACCCTTTGCCATATCTGCTGAGTATTCCATAACAGAAGGAACGATCTGCTTCTTAGCCATATCCAGCATGGTCTTAGCTTCAATGTTAATCTGCTTTGCATAGTTTTCATAATAGATTTCTGCACGGGACTCTAACTCTGCTTTACTAAGAACACCAAACTTCTCAAACATATCGATGTTCTCTTCCTTTGTAAATGCACCAACTGCATCTACTAAACACTTGATATTTGGAAGTCCTCTTCTCTCTGCTTCAGCAACCCACTCCTCTGAATAACCATTGCCATTAAAGATGATTCTCTTATGCTTTGCAATGAGCTCTTTAATCTTATCATGTACTGCCATATCAAAGTTGTCTGCTTTCTCCAACTCATCAGCGATTTCACAAAGGGAATCTGCAACGATTGTATTCAAAATGGTATTTGGCGTTGCGATGGACTGGGTAGAACCAACCATACGGAACTCAAACTTGTTACCGGTAAATGCAAATGGTGATGTACGGTTACGGTCTGTTGCATCCTGCATAAAGGAAGGAAGTGTTGTAACACCAGACTCATATGTCTTACCCTGCAATGAGCTTGTAGCTTCACCGGTTGTATCTAACTGTTTTAATACGTCATCCAACTGCTCACCTAAGTATACGGAAATGATTGCAGGAGGTGCTTCATTTGCTCCTAATCTGTGGTCATTTCCTGCAGAAGATGCAGATAATCTTAACAAATCAGCATGCTCATCAACAGCCTTTAAGATTGCTGTTAAGAACAATAAGAACTGTACATTCTCGTGAGGTGTCTTACCCGGCTCTAACAGATTGATTCCATCATCGGTTCCCATTGACCAGTTGTTGTGCTTACCGGAACCATTTACACCGGCGAATGGCTTCTCATGTAACAGACAAGCCAGACCATGACGGTCAGCCACTCTCTTCATTGTCTCCATTACTAACTGGTTGTGGTCAGTACCGATATTGGTTGTTCCATAGATTGGTGCCAGCTCATGCTGTGCAGGAGCAACCTCATTATGCTGTGTCTTAGCGGTAATTCCCAATTTCCACAATTCAATGTTCAAATCTTTCATGTAAGAAAGAACTCTCTCTCTTACGGTACCAAAATAGTGGTCATCCAGCTCCTGTCCCTTTGGAGGCATTGCACCAAACAAGGTACGACCAGTAAAAATCAAATCCTTACGCTTTGCATAATCAGCCTTATCTACCAGGAAATACTCCTGCTCTGGTCCAACTGATGTTGTAACCTTTGTAGAGGTAGTATTGCCAAATAATTTTAAAATACGAAGTGCCTGTACGTTAACAGCTTCCATGGAACGAAGTAACGGAATCTTCTTATCCAATGCCTCACCTGTGTAAGATGAAAATGCGGTTGGAATACAAAGAATGGTACTTCCATCAGGTGATTCCTTAATAAATGCCGGTGATGTACAATCCCATGCTGTATATCCTCTTGCTTCATTTGTAGCACGAAGTCCACCAGAAGGGAAAGAAGAAGCATCCGGCTCACCTTTAATCAACTCTTTACCGGAGAACTCCATTAATACCTTACCATCTGCTGTCGGACTGATAAAGGAATCATGTTTCTCAGCAGTAATTCCAGTCATAGGCTGGAACCAGTGTGTATAATGGGTTGCACCCTTCTCAATTGCCCAGTCCTTCATTGCATTTGCAACGGTATCTGCAATGGCTGGATTTAATTCCTTGCCTTCTTCAATGGTTTTCTTAAGCTCTTTATAAACTGCTTTTGGTAAACGCTCCTTCATTACAGCGTCGTTAAATACATTAGATCCGAAGATCTCTGTTACATTAACATTTTCACTCATAAGATAATACTTCCTTTCCTCTTACTTTATCAGCGAACATGCCGGCTTCCCGGATATCCTGCCCAACGCTTGGATTCCCTTCACGAAACTGCCACCAAAAGCAGCTTTCATGAAAAAAGGGTATTCTCCTAATGAGAACACCCTTGTCCTTAACCGTCTATGTATTCGCTTTCGATAGTTGTAATATATACCACTTTATTAAAAAAATCAAGTCTTTTTTTCATTTTTTACAAGATTTTTTCATTTTGACTTAAATTTCATAAGTTTGACGGTTGTTTTTGTGTAATTTTACATATTACTTCTCTGTTATTTCTTCTGTTTGCTCTGTCTTTTCTGCCTGCGGCGTAACCACTTTCACCACTGTGGTATCCCCTTTGCTTTCTTCTTTATCTGTCATCCCAGCCAGCTTTGTTCCTGCAAAACTGGATAACAAAACACCCGGATTAATTCCTAAACTGTCACCAATTCCGTCAATGACCTGTTTTAAGGACGTTGTCACGTCTTCCGTCATCTTTGCTGCATTACCGGAACCATACATGGTAATCTTATCCACATTGGCAAGTGGTGCTGCAACGGCTTCTGCAACCAATGGATACATCTGGCAAAGCATCTCAATAATCGCTGCCTCTCCATACTTCTGCATCGCCTCTGCCTTCTTATCAATACCAGCTGCCTCTGCTTCTGCCTTTGCCTGAATGGCTGCTGCTTCCGCTTCACCCTTTGCCTTGATACCGGCGGCTTCCGCCTCTGCCTTTGCCCGGATTGCCGCAGCTTCCTGCTCCATGGTATATTTCACAGCATCTGCCTGAAGCTTCTGGGCTTCTGCTTCCTGTGCCTGCTCGTATTTCTTTGCTTCCGCTTCCTTCTGGCGCTTATAAAGCTCCACATCTGCCATCTGCTGCTGTTTGTATTTTTCTGCATCTGCCTGCTTGCGGATATTGGCATTCAAAGTCTGCTCCTGTACTTCCGCCTCCCGCATTTTCAGCTCTACTTCACGCTCCTGACGTGCAATGTTGGCATTGGTTGCGGTAACTTCGATGGATTTACGCTGTTCCTCTTCCTGAATCCGGTAAGCCGCATCTGCTTCTGCCCGTTTGGTATCCTCAATGGTCTTTAACTCTGCCTTCTTGATTGCCAGTTCATTCTGCTTGATTGCAATCTCTGTTTCAGACTGAACTGCCGCATCATTGGACTCTTTCTTCGCCTGCGCCTGTGCAATGGCAACATCACGGTCTGCATTTGCCTTTGCAATGGAAGCATTCTTCTGAATAGCTGCCATATTATCCTGACCTAATGCAGGAATCAGGTCATTCTGGTCTGTAACGTGCTGGATGTTGCAGGAAATGATTTCAATACCCAGACTATTCATATCCTTTTGTGCCTTTTCCTGTACCTGGTCACCAAATACTTTCCGGTCATTACAAAGATCCTTCAATGTAACCGTACCGATAATCTCACGCATATTACCCTGTAAGGAATCCACTAATGCCATAATAATCCGGTCTTCCTTCATATTCAGGAAGTTCTTCATGGCACGCTGGATACCCTCCTCGTCCGTCATCACACGCACCTTTGCTACAGCGTCAATATTAACACCGATAAAATCCAGAGTCGGAACAAAATCATCCGTCTTAATATCAATGGAAATCTGCTTTACTAACAGTTCATCCTTCCGTTCAAAAAATGGCAGTTTAAATCCCGCCCGTCCAATCAATACCTTTGGCTCCTTCCGAAGTCCGGAAATTACAAATGCCACATCCGGTGGTGCTTTCACATAACTTGCCAGTATCACAATGATAAAAAGTACGACAAGCAAAATAATCCACCATGCCCCTAACAATGCATCCAACATAATATACCTCTCCTTTTCTCTCTTGTATTCTGCTGTCTGCCGGAAAGCAGTAAGAAATGTTCTTCCAAACAGAAAATGCAGGTTCTCATGTATGTCAATTATAACATTTCATGATATAACCTGCAATTTATTCTTTTACTTCTTTTTACGATTCATGCAGCATATATTCCGTATCTTCATCAATCAATGCAATCATGCATTTCGCCACCTCCGGGTCAAACTGCGTACCCATATTCTTTTCCAGTTCCTCCCGCACAATCTCCTGGGGCAGGTATTTACGATAACTTCTGTTGGAAGTCATTGCATCGTAACTGTCGGCAACAGCGATAATTCTGTCAAAGAACGGAATCTCATCTCCCGATTTTCCATCCGGATAACCCTTACCGTCATACCTTTCATGATGCCATCTTGCCCCTATAGACAGATCCGGACGGCTTTTTATTTCTAGCAGAATATCATAACCAATCACCGGATGTAATTTAATGATACTATATTCCTCATCAGAAAGTTTTGTTGGTTTATTAATGATTTCATCCGGCACACCGACTTTTCCGATATCGTGCAGCAGACCCATATAATAGATATTCTCACAATCCTCCGAAGAAAGTCCCATTTTCTCTGCAATCATTCTTGCATACTTTGCCACCCGGACAGAATGACCTTTTGTATATTGATCTTTCGCATCTATCGTACAGGCAAGTGCTTCCATGACCTCAACAGATAATGTCTTGACATCATCTCTGGCTTTTTCCAGTTCATTAATTACCAAAGTGTTCTGTATAATATAACAAAATCCTATGCAAACAACTAATATCACAAAAATGGATGAAATGGCAGTTACTCTTAAAAGAAGCTTATTTTCCTGATTCATTGAATTGATTGTTGTCATAATCAAAGTATACACAAATGAAAACACCGGTAAGACAATATACGCCCGTCTGCTGATTTTATTATCAATCTGTGTAATTTTCGAAACCGGAACAATCAAATACCGGTAAAACACATAGCCCAAAGCTAATATTATCAAACTTTCTCCTATGATTTGAACCGCATTTTCAGGTTCCGCCTCCATTGGTGGCAGCGACGAAGGAAGAAGTGTTATAACATTAACCATAAGATACACAAATACAGCCTTTGTTTTATCGACCGGCTTAAAATATAAAATATACAGATAGATAGCTAATATAATAAATACAACTTCACAAATTGTTGATAGCATATATGCCGTGGCAGATTGGGCAGGAATATGGAAAAATTTCGTTAAAAAAACAGACAGTCCGTCAGAAAATTCGTATACTACCATAGGCATCAAAAAAATACATACAATCACATTCCGAATACTCTTCCAAATGGTTGTTTTGCCAAAAAAACATTTTATCGTAACAACATGAAACATCACACAGTAAAATATAACTCCACTTATCCAAAGCAGCATTGCAAATCTAAAAAGTAAATTATCCATAGTTCTACTTCCCTTATCCTTTTCTTTTTCTGCTCAATCATTCTTATAAAACACCGCCAACGGTATTGCCGTGCCTCCGTTGGCGGTGCTTATAAACCTTAACAATATACTTTTTAATATCCTTTTACATTAACCTTAGAAGATAAGCCTTTCTTCTTAAACAAGCTCTTATATGCAGAAAGCTTCTTCTTCGGTACTTTAATAGTGGTTTCCTTCGTCAGACCCTTAAATGCATTCTTCGCAACCGTCTTTGATGTAAGCTTGGTTGACTTAAGCGTAAGCGTCTTTAATTTCTTACATCCATTAAAGGCGTTTGTTCCAATCTCTGTTACATTTTTGCCAACCGTAACGGTCTTTAGCTTAGTCGCACCCTTAAAGGCATCCTTACCGATGGAAGTAATGTTGTTTCCAACAGTCACCTTAGTTATTGTCTTATTACCCTTAAATGCACTGTCTGCAATCTTCGTTACTTTATACACAACACCATCCATAATAATGGTTTCCGGTATGATTACTGCTTTTGTTTTCAGATTTACCGGTGCCTGGTAACTTACTTCCTTCTTCACGGTATCCGTCACCACATAAGTTCCGGTTTTCTTATCATCTGTTACCTCTTCACCCTGTTTCAGCGACTCTGTCGTTGGCGCATCTTCTTTCGGTGAGTCCTGTGTCGTTATTTCCTGTTCAGATGTCGGTGTCTGCTCCGTTGTATCTGGTTTCTTCTTCGCTACAGGCTCTGTCTTCGTCTTGCCGCAGACCGTACAGGTATACGTCTTAACACCTTCTTCCGTTTCAGTAGGCTCTTTTGTGATCTTTCCGTCGTTCCATATATGTCCTAATGCGTCAAGCTCTACCACTTCTATCACCTCACCGCACTCTGTACACTTATAAGTGATAGAACCCTTATCCTCACAGGTAGGTGCTACTCTGGTTCCTCCATCCTTCACATGTGTGGTATGTGAAAGTGGCGGAATCTCAACAACTTCTTTATATCCGCATGCACAGCTTCTTTCCTTCAGACCCTTTTCCTCTTCCGTGGCTTCTTTTGTCACAATCCATTCACTAAAAGTATGTGCCTGCTTGTCTGCAACTTCCGTATCATGACCACAGGTTGCTTCATGCCAGTGACAAGTCGCATCATAGGTCCATTCCTCTGCAAATGTATGAACATGTACCTCCACAATGGTTACATTCTCTCCTAATACATTCCGGTAACTCTCTGCTGTGCCATCCGGAACATTCACTATTGCTTGTTGGCAAAGTGCTTCCGCAATTCCTGCCGGAGGCTCTTCTCCATAAAAGGTAACAGTGGAAACTTCACCAAATGCACCATCACCTACTTTGGTTACGGTATCCGGCACTACAATCTCCGCAATTCCTGTCATCTCAGTGGTTTCCTGTTCCGCAAAGGCGTTATCTGCAATCTCTGTGACCACAAAGGTCTGGTCGGAACCGCTTCCTGTCAACTCTCTTGGAATGGTTACCTTTCCATCGGAAATATAATCACTCAAGGTTTCATCTATTCCGGTCACCGCAACTGCCACCTGCGTCACATCCTTCCCCGGTACGGTAACAGTCTCTCCCACCGGTTTTCCATCTACCTCTTTTGTCACTACCTGATAAGTAATACCATTTACTGTGGTTGTAAAAATATCATCACAGACAGAACATACACCATTTACATAAGCATGACCAAGTGCTTCTGTGTCTTCTCCACGGGTTAACAGGAGCTCACAATCCGTACAGTAAGTATCTCCTGTGTAGCCATTCTCCGTACAGGTTGCTTCCTTCGCATTTTTTACTTCCGTATTTGCGTGTTCACATATGGTCTGAATGTTTACTACACTTATCTCACTATTTTCCGTGATAACAAATTCATAGTTTCCTTCCTCAGGAATGATTTTCGTGCCATTTAATGTCCATACCTCATTCTCTGCAATCTCGGCATCTTCCTTAACCGCAACCTTTACAGTGACACCGCCCGGAATCTCATCACCGGAATTTACGGTAACTACAACATCATCCGTCGTTCTGTCATTGTCATCGTCATAGAGGTAGGATGCGGATAATCTCTCATCTACATCAAGCGTATACATCTCTCTCTCAAATATCGGATATAATGTTACATTACCATCCTTCATGCTTACCGTAATGGTCTCATCACTGATTTCCTTATAGCTGGAACCAACGTACTTCTGCCAGTACGCAAACCGGTATCCCTCATTGGCAACTGCCGTAAATGTCTTCTCCGTGTAGGACGGATATGTATTTCCACTTGTAAAGCTGCTGTCACAGGTAACGGTACCGCCCTCTGTCTCTGCAACGGTAAGCTTATAATATATTGGCGTGAAGTAGACGGTAACACTTACTGCCTCCGCAGGCATATTAAAGGAGATGGTATTCACACTCTGATAGGTCTCTGTTTCACTATCTGTCTTTACAACCCACTGGTTCACCTTATATCCGTCCTTCGGCGTTGCCTTGTAGGTTAGCTTCGTACCGGCAGCAATGCTCAACGGCGAAGCGGTAAGTTCTTCCTGAGAATATGCATCCGGCGATGTCATTTCCACCGTACCGTTGCTGCTTACCTTCGTCGTAAGAGAATATCGCTTTGTGGTTACTTCAAAGGTTCCTGATACACAGGTTATACTGTATTTATCACTGACATTTGCCTCAACAGTTACATTATAGAATCCCGGCAAAGTAGCATTGGTCAAAGTCTCTTCACTGCCTGTTTGTCTGTTAATATATTTCATGGTTGCCAGAGTATCGACGGAGTCGTTGTTGCGAAGTTCCCCTTCGATCACTGCTAATTGAGGTAAGCAATCCTCTATCTCACCGGAAACTGCAGTGGTATCTCCCTTCAGACCGATAACAATAGGTTGTTTCTCAATATAGTAAGTAAAGCTGACACCGTTCTCCTCGTCTGTTACGTTGTATGTTCCTTCCGGATTGGTAGCGGAATCATCAATGTCAATCGGATCGCCAACCGTCTCCTTCGTAATCGTACCATCATCGTTTTGCTGATACTGCTCCACAACATAGTATGCACCGTCACCATATGTCATAGTGTCCGTCTGTTTGTTCGTTGTGGCATTGTAAATTACCGCATGGTATCCCGACTCTCCCACGAGAAGTATCGCTGTTTCCGACTCATAAGAGCTGAAAATTCCACTTCCACTATAGATAGCAGTTACTTCATATACACCCGGCTGAAGCGTTGTAATCTGAACCTCTGTGCCAGAAAGCTTGGCAGTAGATGTGTCCCCATCCACACGCAGCTTAGAGGTATAGGATGTCTCATAATTGGTGCCGACAATGCGGAATGTAACCGTTCCCGTTGGCACCGAATGATTGGTAGTCTTTGCCGAAACAAGGGTAATCTCTGCCTCCGGTATTCCCTCAGTGTGGCTTACCTTAAGACCTGCTGTACTGGTTGCTTTCCGCATCTCAAATTCTGCCGCAAAGTCTTCCGTGTAGGCAGTCAGATATAAGTTCTGTCCTGTATTGCTGTCATAATATACCGAGTCTACACGACAACGATAGGTACCTGCTGTATCAAAGGATGCCTTGGCAAATCGATACTCTGACTCCGTAGCGCCACTAATGTCCGTCCAGTCGCCATCTTCTTCCTTCTGCCACTGATACATAATGGAAGAACGGTTCTCATCCGGGTTGTCAATGGAAACAGATACCTCCTTTGTTATATCCGGATAAATCATAAGCTTTCCTTCTTCATCAAGTCCCTTGATTGAAAGCTCCGGATAGCCCACCGATGACTTCGTTATAGCGGTAATTTCCTGGCTTAACATAGAGTTTAGCAGGGTGCCATAACCAATGGTTTCTATCTGGTACTGATAATCTGTATAAGGGTTCAGATTTTCATCAATAAACTGATATTCATAACTGCCATCCTCAGACAGTGTGCCATCGCTTACCTGTACCGTTCCCACCTTTAGTACCTTGGTACCACCATTAAATTTGTAGGTTCGATAAATGTTAAAACCGGAACTGTTTTTATCGTATGACCACCTCAACGCTATCTGTTTGTCTGTTGTGTTTGCGTAGTCCTGTTCAAAATCCTCCGGAACTTCCGGTGGCTGTGTCACATCCTTGACCATGTAGCTAACAACCGGAAAGCTTAATGTCTGGCCTTTATAATTATATTTGGATTCATAGGCAAATAGCTTCCATGCCATATAATATCCATAATCCTTCGCCTCTATAGGCATGTCCTGTATCTGTGCCGAATAGCTGGAGCCTTCTGTCGTTATGATTGCCTTTCCATTTTCCCAGCCACCGCCGAAGGATGCTCCTATGGTAACACATTTATACCCACCATAAATCTCTGCAAGGAAGTCATAGGAAGAGCTATAGCTGTTGCTGCTCTCCTCAGTCATGACGATTTCCTGGGACTGAGAAGAACCACCATCGACGCCTGTGAAACCTACTGCTGAGTAGTTACCGTCAAATGTCACCGTATTGTTAAAGCCGGACGAACCGGATGGGTAGGTGGCAGGTTCTCCTAAGGTATGTGTCAACACATTTTCGTCAATTCTTGGAAGTCCCTGATAGTTGGCTACCGCCACATTGTAATCATCCAGATTCAGCTGGACCACACTAGGGGACTTAGGAATGCAGACGTTACTGGAATACTCCTGGTATTCCCCGTTTGCATCATACCCACAAACCCTGTATTCGTATATCTCCCGTGGAATGGAATAAAGCACCACTTTATCCTCGCCGGAGCTTGTGGAATAGGTAACCGAGTACTCGATACCGGAGCTTTCCTCTGTTTCTCTGGTATAATTGTACTCAAAGGACTGGGTGGCGCCATATTTGGCAATCTTAACACCCAGTGCTTCTATTTCCTTCTCATAGTTGATACTGGCCCCTGCAGTGATGGTAGAGCTATTTGACTCACTTTCAGCATTGCCCTTTGAGGTTCCGTAGCTTGTACCGGATTCTGCATAATTACCGGACAGGTCGTCCCGATTCAGCAAATCCTTGAAATACGGCGGAGATGCCAACACCGCAAGAATCTGTGGGTCTGTATAGGAATAGTAATGATTGCCGGTGTACTTCATATATGTGGTGTCATTGTCCGTGTTCACGAAGGCATAGGTGTCTCTTCTGTTGCCGGAAGCTTCTTTCATCAAAGTGGCAGACGCAGCATACTTTAGGTCAATTTCGATATAATTCGTAAACCAATGCGAGTCATATGTTTCCTCTACACAATCATAGTCATAGTTACTGTCCTGAATCAACATATCAACATCCTCATCCGAATCATAGTACTGTGTTACCGCCAGGATTGCTTTGCCATCCTCTGTAATCTCTGCCTGGGCATCATATTCACAGTATTTGTATCTAGTTCTACGGCTAGACAACGAAGAGGTTTTTGCATGATAATCCTTGTAAAAAAGCGCCGGATAATTGTCTTTCGTCGGCACTTCCCCTGCCAAATCCTTTACTCGTGAAACCGTTCCACCGGCTATATTCACAATATTTCCATTGAGATAAAAATAATGCGACGAAGCATCCCCATTATCGCCCAAATAGACAAAATTAAAATTTGTTTTCGGTGATGTTACCATAAAGCTATCCCAAATATATTGGTCGTAGCTTAGAAACAGATTCTGAGTTCTTTTAAAATCACCGGACGTCCCATAATTATAGGCTTTTATTCGTATTCCTTGAATCGAACTACCATACCATTCACAACCTGCCACCACCAGAGATTTCTGTCCGGTTTTGTCAAAGTCTACCGTCTCCAAAACCAGATTTTCCAATGTGTCATATAGTCCAAGGTCTTTGGAGATGTCAGCGGAGATATCATGAGGAGTTTCGTTAAACATCCCACTGCCGGCTCCCTCGTATATCTTACATGTTTCTCCGACAGCATAAGCCAGGTCATCATAACCGTCCTGGGTCAGATCAGCCACTGTCATGGAGAGGGTGGCTGATCGGTCCACCGCAATCTTGTATGCAATTTCCCAGGATTGGTTCATGTCAGAATATGCATTGCCACTAAACTTAACCAGCTTTAATACCAGGATGGCACCCCCTGCCGGATTGTATACGGCAATCTCGTCATAATCATTATTATCAAAATCACCGGTTACGACTTTTAGATACTGTTTGTAAACTCCCTCATTGGCAACCGTCGTCCCATAAAAAGCTTGCTTAGTGCCAAGAACGTAGTCACTGCATCCGGAGGTTTTTCCCTGGGCATTCCGGACACCAAGATATACGTTATCACCACTTAGATACACAACAGCAAACTGGGATTCCTTTCCCTCCATGTTGCCGTCAAAATTACCACCTGCCGTTGTGGAGTATGTAGCTTCAGCGGCCAAAGTTGCATCATACTCTGTCAGGGTGATGTCTTCCCCGCCTTGTCCGTATATTGTGTTCGTCTCGCCCAGCTGTACCAGTTCGCTCTTTTTATTTGCAGTAATAACCCTTTTTCCATAAGGATTGGTTTTGTCATCAGAGGCATCAAATCCCTCCGGTGCAGTATCCTTAAATCCTGCCGCTGTAAAGCCATTTACTTCTTCCCCGTCGGACGCATCATCACTTTCCGCATCACCATTTTCCACTTCATCATTTAAAAGCTCTCCATTTACCTCGCTGCAACGGAATATAATCTTATCCGATGCAACCCCTGTTACTTCCTTAGCTGCAAGGGTATCAAAATTGGTTCCGTCAGGAAGATAGGAATTCACCACACTGCCATCCTTAACCGTGATGCTGTCAAGCACACCATCCTTTCCTGCACCGATACCACTGACTGCATCTTCTCCTGCAGTGGCACTTACGGTTGCGTTGCCAAAACAGCTTACAGTACCGCCTGTACTTTGCACGCCACCACCGATAGCGGCTGCATTTGCTCCACCTGTGGCAGTTACCTTGGCAGAGCCGCCAATGGTTACAACACCTCCTGCACCACCTTGATTACCACCGATTGCTGCTGCACCGGTACCTCCTGTTACAGTAATCTTACCGCCATACAGGGAAACGGTTCCCCCGCCTCCGATGCCGGCATTTCCGTCCGCAACATTCTGCACAATCAGACTTCCCATCTTGGATTTGTCAGTGGTCTGGGAATATACCGTAAGGCTGCTTTCCTCCGGGACCTCGATTCCACCGTTGACCGTGAGTGTCTTCCCATTCGCAAGGATTAATCTGACATCTCCCTGAACTGTGATTCTATTGGTAACCTCTTTATCAGCCTCGATAAAATACCAGCCCGCTTCAAGTTCATTAGACTCCTCCTCAGGTAACTCTTTGATTTCATCAGTCGTTTTTACCTGCTCGATACCATTCTCATCCAGATAGGTTATGTCCCCGGATGCTGCCTTTACCGGTATTCCGGTAAGCAGTGACATCACACAGACTATTACCAGAAACCAGCTTAAGGATCGTTTTCTTAATTGTTTCATTCTCTTATTCCTCCCTTTCCATTTTCATACATTATTTGACACAATCCTCATTTATATATCCAGACGATTACAAAACCTCAAATCATTATTTGTTTTGCAAACGCCTATGCTGTTACAAACATATAAAATATAACATAACTGCTCTTTTATTTGATTCATTTTTGCAAAACTGGGCGAAAAAATGACAAAACTGGGCAAGAAAGGGGCAAAACAGGGCAACAGCTTCTATTGACAGGCACAAAAAACCATTGTTATACTTAATTTCATCTAACAGGCATATGCGATGCTCAATAAAGTGGAGGTTTACGAATGAAAAAGGAAATGCGTACATTTCTCAAAGTTATATTTGCAGTGATGCTGTCCATCCTGCTTTGTATTCCGGCTGCCCGAATTGTTTTTTATTTCACACAGCCCATGGAGGATGTGTCTTATGATTTATCCCTGCTTCCGGAGGACGGACAGGAATGGGAGGGAGAGAAAGGCTGGACGGTTTATACAGAGGAAAAAGGGAAAAAAACACCTCTCACCCCTGACGGTACCGGTGGGTATTCCGGGCTTGCTTACTCAGGACAGACCTTTTATTATTCCCGGGAACTGACAGAAGAACTGGATAGTCCTACATTACGAATCGGTGTTGTCAACCGGACAGTCAGTGTCTTTTTGGATGGAGAACTAATCTATACGGACTGTCCGGAGCTTGACAACCGCATCGGTTATCTTACCCTTCCCATGTTAGAATATGACCGCAATGATCCTGTCATCGTATCCCTGCCACCGGACTATTATGGAAGAACTTTGACCATTGCACAGTCCAGCTCCCAGCTTTCTGATTTAGCAGAGAACGATATTTACGTTTTTCCTTGCAATGTAACACTGTATTGTGGATACGCCTATGAGAGCAGTCTGATTGCCTCCACTACAAAGACCATGCTTCCGGCTGTTTTGCTGTTTGCACTGGTACTTTTCTTACTTGCCATGTTTATCTGGTATGCATCCATGAAGTATTTTATTATCCAGCTTCCTGTTTTTGCACTGGCAGTCTTTTTCCAGATGTGCAGTGTCCTGTCAAAGGCAGATTTCTTTTACAAATATTTCGAAGTGCCTGCCATTGATCCGGTATGGCTCTGTTTCCATCTGTCTGTTGGCACACTGCTGCTTTTTCTTACCCTGTATGCCAAACCATTACGTCCACTTTATCTGTTGTTCACAGTGGTACAATGGTTTAGCATTATCCTTCATTGTATGGCACAGAAGGGATTGCTTATGGAATATGATAATAGGAATTTATTACTTGTGGATCTGCCTCAGATTACAGGATTTCTTTCACTGTTTGCCGCACTTGCCGGAGCTTTTTTCCTTTGGAAAAAAGGGAACCGCTTCTTCCGTCACCTGTCGCAGGCTGTGCTAATCCTGATAATTGGCTATATATTGTTCCTTATCATTAGTAAGACATTCTCTCCGGATTATGTCACACATGTTTTTACCCGGATTGAATCGGAGATAGGCTCACGGATTCCAAACTTTACTTTGAAACTGGTATGGTATCTCAGCCTGTTCTCCAGTCTTGCTGCAGTGATTATTGAACTGGTGGAGCAGGAAGCAGAACGCCGTACAGAGGTTGCGGTGCTCTCTACAAAGAATGAACTTGCTATTCAAAGCTACGAAAATCTCCGGCTTCAGTCAGAGGAAGTCATGATGCTCCGCCATGACACTATGAAACACTATTCCCTACTCCGCACAATGGCTAAGGAAGCTCCGGAACAAATTGCGGATTATCTGGATGAGCTAATTGGACAAGTAGAAAATGTACGTCCCGTTGTAGCGAGCAAAAACCAAACATTAAATATCTTATTAAATGGAAAGTTAAATGCGGCATCTGCAAAGGGTATTTCCACAGAGATTATCCGTTCCGATGCACCGGAAAAGCTGCCTCTTAGCGATGCAGAGTTATGCTGTCTTGTGGTAAACATCTTAGACAATGCCATCCACTCTGCTTCTAACACATGTATGCCCTACATTAAACTGGATTTTCATTGTAAGAACCAGCATTTTGTCTTTTCCTGCCAGAATTCCATGTCAGAGCGAAAAGGCAACAAAAAAATACCCACACACGAACATGGGTATGGGTTAAAGATTATACATCAGATTATGAGCCGTTTTGGGGATAATATGATTTCCATAAAACAGACAGGAACCACATATCGGATTACGGTGGTTATCCCTTTGGAAGGGAAGGAAGATGAATAAGATTATAGAATCTTAACATAATAAATTGCAGGCAAATTATTTTCAAAATTTAACTAGACAAAATTGTCTAATAGCATTAATATATTGTATATAAAAAGACAAAGGTGGCGTGTTAATATGAACAAATTAAATTGTCGCGATTATCAAAAAAGCATTGGAAAGAGAGTAAAACAGTACCGTATTAATGCAGGGATGACACAACAGGATTTAGAAAATAAATCAGGTGTATCAGTTCGAAGTATTTCCCGGTTAGAACAAGGCGCGTCGGTTCAGCTTGAGAGTTTAATCAAAATTTTGACCGCATTTAATCTTGAGAGCAATATAGATTTATTGATACCAGATCAAACAAAGCGCCCTTCTTTTTATTTGAAAGATAATGAAAAACCAAAACAGCGTGTTAGGAAAAAAACAAGTGATGCTGAGCGTTTCAAATGGGGAGATGAAGAGTAAATGAATACAACAGCAGAAGTTTATTTGTGGGGAACCAGAGTCGGAATTATTCATCAAGAATTAGATAAACCATATGCGTCGTTTGAATATGATGCAGAATTTTTGAAGAGTGGAATAGAAATATCTCCTATTATGATGCCATTAAGTAATATTGTGTATGAGTTTCCACTTCTTTCAGGGGAGCCTTTCTTCGGAATGCCGGGATTGGTTGTAGATTCATTGCCAGACGATTTTGGAAATAAGGTTATAGAACAATGGCTGGCATCACAAGGAAAGTCAATACAAGATTTTACTGCAATTGATCGATTGTGCTATATGGGAAAGCGAGGAATGGGAGCTCTGGAATATGTACCAGCCACTTCCGAGATGGGCGATATCAATGAGAGTATTAATGTTTCAGAAATGGTCAGATTTGCTTCTGATGTTTTAAATCAACGAGAGGCAATTACGCTAAATGCACAGGATGCTCTCACATATTCACAGTTAGTACAGGTAGGAAGCTCTGCCGGTGGAGCAAGGGCAAAAGCGTTAATCGCATGGAATGAGAAAACAAATGAAATTCGTTCTGGTCAGTTAAATCTTGATAAAGATTTTGATTATTGGCTGATGAAATTCGATAATGTATCGAAGAATGGAGATCATGGATTAGAGGATGTCCCAGAATATACCCTAATCGAATACGCATATTATAAAATGGCTTTAGCTGCAGGAATTGAAATGAACGAGTGCAGAATATATTCAAATGCTGGTGAAAATCATTTCATGACAAAGCGATTCGACCGCGTTGCAGGAAAGAAAATACATATGCAATCATTAGGTGCCATTGCTCATATTAGTTATAAAGAACCTGGTTTATGTAGTTACGAGATGGCTGCCCAATATATGCGAGAATTAAATCTTTCTATGAAAGAAATAGAACAATTTTTTAGCAGAATGGTGTTTAATTGTATAGCCGTGAACCAGGACGACCATGTAAAAAATATATCTTTTCTTATGAATCGTAATGGAGAGTGGAGTTTATCACCGGCATACGATATTACTTTTTCATATAATCCTACTAATAAGTGGCTTCGAGCTCACCAGATGACAATAAATCAAAA
>JBJEJE010000047.1:0-18197 GCA_051877755.1 Lachnospiraceae bacterium
TTGCCCAGACCTTCAACTGTAACATAGATTTTCTCTATGGTAATTCCGATCAGATGGAGTGCGGCTATATCCTTGTTTCTCAAGAAACACCCGAATTATATTCTCTGGTTGAAATTGCAAAAAATCATAAAGAGATTGAAAACCGGCTTCTGGCATATGCTGAGGAGCTTATAAAGAATTCTTAGAAAGAAAACAGATACCAATGAAATTTACAGTCTCCCTGGTATCTGCAAGGAAGCGAAATTAATTCAAAAAATCCGCTATACAGATTTATGATACGCTCCTGTCAAGTAGACAGGCGGCATGGCATTGTCATTCGTATAGCGGATTTCACGTTAAATTACAATTTCTTTATTATTCTATATACAGAACGCCGCATATAATGGTACTGACTTAATTCCATCCACCATGCCAAAATTCCGGGTAGAAACCCGAATACAATATTCCGGCTGGTATTTATCCCTGTATACCATCATACTTTTTGCCTTTACATGATTTCCGGCTTTACATTCCACCGGAATTAAATGTTCATCTTTCTGAATCAGAAAATCTACTTCTGCCGTTCCATCCGACTCCCAGTAATTCAATTCATATCCTCTGGTCTTTAATGCAATAGAAAGATAATTTTCTGCAAAAACACCTCTGAACCGTTCACTTTCTTCTCGCTGCAATGCTCCTAGCGTCATTCCAATATGTGCAGATAGAATTCCCATATCACTATAATACAGCTTAAATGCAGTCAGGTCCTGATATGCTGCCAATGGAAAAAATCCCTGCTTACATTTGGTACATTTGTTTACAATTCCAGCCCTTATCATCCAATCAATACTGTCACCGTACTGTGAAGCCCTTGCACCGGATTTTATCAACTTATATTGAAATTTTTTGGTATCTCTTGCTAGCTGCGTTGGAAGAGAATCATACGCCTCATATATCCGCACTGTTTCACTTGAATTCGCATATTTTGCCATATCCGCAATGTAAGAATTCAATATCATCTGACGAATCTCTTCCTGGTCTATGGTTGCTCTTGGTGTAACAAATGCATTCACTGCCGCCGGCATTCCACCGACAATACAATACTGATAATACTCCTGCAAAGCTTCCTGATGCAGTTCCTCTTCCATAGGCTGGTTCTTATCAAAATGTTCTCGAATCGTGTCTGCCAAGAGTTTCTTTTCCCTTGCCCACAAGAATTCCTCCAAATCCAATGGGTACATATAAAGCATCTGCACCTTTCCCACAGGAAAAGAATATTTCTCCCGATTCAATGCCACTCCAAGAAGGCTGCCTGCTGCAATCACATGATATTCCGGTGCCTCTTCCGCAAAATATTTTAATGAGGTTAATGCTCTTTCACAGACTTGTATTTCATCCAAAATAATAAGAGTCTGCTCCGGTATAATCTGACAATGGTAATACTGCTCCAACTTCTCAATCACATAATCCGGTCTGATATCTTCCTGAAAGAAAGCTGCAATTTTCCGATCGGCCTCAAAATTTACATAAACTGTGTTCTTATAATAATCTGCCCCTAATTCCTGCATTACATAGGTTTTCCCTACTTGTCTGGCCCCATAAATAATCAAAGGAAGTCTTTCCTCTTTTGCATTTTTCCACTTAATCAACTGATCCATTATTTTTCGTTTCAATCTAATCATCTCCATTCAAGAAGAAATTATCATAATTATGTTCCTTTGTCAATAACAGTGTAATATTTTACATTTTTTCCAACGAACAGATGTATTTATTTACATTTATTCTAAGGAGTATATGTGTTAGATTACATTATTAAAAATATCAAAGGCCGAAGCTGCACGCAGACTTAATATATCTGCGATGGCTTATGGACGATACGAAAAAGACATCCTTGTTTCTCCAGAAACACCCGAATTATATTCTTTAGTTGAAATTGCAAAAAATCATAAAGAGATTGAAAACCGGCTTCTGGTATATGCTGAGGAGCTTATAAAGAATTCTTAGAAAGAAAACAGATACCAATGTTATTTCTATCATATTTGCTCTTTTCCCAAAAACAAATCAATGGCATTAATATGGTGAACACCTTCCTGCTGATCACGATATTTGTCCAATGAAATAATATATCTTGGATATCCGTCCCTTATATCTCTAAATGGTCTATATTCTCTTTCCTTTATCTTTTCAGTAGAATTTATATCTTCTCCCTGCAAAGTGTATGTGACCTGAATATATGCATAATCCTGATGTTTATCCCGCACAATAAAATCACATTCCAGATTTCCTATTTTGCCGATACTCACCTGATAATCATGACTTACAAGATACAAATAAACGATATTTTCCAACGAAGGGCCAAAGCTCAACCGGTTATCTGTATTTGTGGAAAAATAGATAGCCATGTCAGCCAAATAGTATTTTTGTTCTCTCCGTATTGCCTTTTTACTCTTTAGGTCAAAACGGTTGCATTCATATATTATTTTTGCTTTCTTTAAATCTTCGATATACCCTCTTACCGTAGCCGCCTTCGTTGCAAAACCTTCCTTCTTCAAACACTCCAAAAGACTTGAAACGGAGAATGGTGCAGCATAATTATTAAGCAAAAATGACTGTACCCGCTCATACACTGCTACATTTGATATTCTTTTTCTTGTCTTTACATCCTTTTCAAAGATTTCCCCAATAATACCCCTGGTATAAACCTGTCTTGTATTAATATCCGGAAACTCCAATGTCTTAGGAAAACCACCATTTAAAATATACTCATTAAACTCAATATCCATATCCTCATTGATGCTTATCTTGAAAAACTCCTTCATTTCAAGATATTCTTTGAAATCCAATGGAAAAGTTTCAAATGTCAGATACCTGCCTGTTAGTTTTGTAGTAATTTCATCACTAAGTAAATACGAATTCGAACCTGTCAGAAATACAGAATACCCTTCCTCTACATAAGCCTGCACGACACTTTCAAAGCCTTGTACGTTTTGAACCTCATCAATAAAAAGATAGTGGAATCCTTCACCACCTATCATAGACTCTATCTTTTCTTCCAACTGTTCAGGTGTTTTAATACTTTTAAATCCTCTTTTGTCCAAAGGTATATATATAATCGCCGACTCCGTGATGCCTTTCGCATATAGTTCATTTATGATAGCCTTTATGATAAAAGATTTGCCACATCTTCTAATTCCTGTAATGACCTTTATAATGTCTGAATCATAAAAAGGGCGTATTTTCCTCAAATATTTTTCTCTAGGATAAACTTTTGAAAACATTGCCATGCACTCCCTTCTGCAAAGTCATTATAACATAAAATACCCTTTCAGGGTACTCTTTTTTATTTTTTCCTATTTTCAGTCCCTTTAATCACAATTTTGACATTATATCCTGGCATTTATTTCCACTATTTCTTTCCTTTGTATTCAAGACAATCCTATATACAACAGGCTGCGAAAAGAAGAAAAACCGCTACAAGAATCAATTCCCATAGCGGTTTTACGTCTATTATCTCTTTCTCTTTATATTCATCATCTAATTTAGGTAATTACTGTACTGCCTTAAATGCCTCTTCCAAGTCCTCAATAATATCATCAATATTTTCTGTACCAATTGACAGACGGATGGTATTTGGCTTGATTCCCTGGTCTTCCAGTTCTTCCTCATTTAACTGGGAATGAGTTGTAGATGCCGGATGGATTACCAACGATTTCACATCTGCAACGTTGGCAAGCAGTGAGAAGATTTCCAGATTATCAATGAAATCCTTTGCCTTCTGTGCGTCACCCTTAATCTCAAAGGTAAAGATAGAGCCGCCGCCATTCGGGAAGTATTTCTTATATAATGCCTGCTGCTCCGGATCACCTGATACAGAAGGATGATGTACTTTCTCCACCTGTGGATGGTTATTCAAATACTCAACTACCTTTAACGCATTTTCCACATGTCTCTCTACACGAAGGGATAATGTTTCCAATCCCTGCAGGAAGAAAAATGCATGGAATGGTGATAAGGTTGCACCGGTATCACGAAGCAGGATTGCACGAATCTTTGTCACAAATGCTGCCGCACCTACTGCCTTTGTAAAGCTGATGCCATGATAGCTTGGGTTTGGCTCGGTCAGAGATGGGAACTTGCCGCTTGCTTCCCAGTCGAACTTACCACTGTCTACGATTACACCACCGATTGTGGTTCCATGTCCGCCGATAAACTTGGTTGCAGAGTGCACAACAATATCTGCACCATATTCAATCGGACGAACCAGATAAGGGGTTGCAAATGTGTTATCAATTACCAGTGGAATCTTATGTGCATGGGCGATTCCTGCAATTTTCTCAATATCCACCACATCTGAATTCGGATTACCTAATGTCTCGATAAATACTGCCTTTGTATTATCCTGAATGGCATTTTCAATCTCTTCATAGTTAAATGGGTCCACAAAGGTTGTGGTTACACCATACTGTGGCAGTGTATGTGCCAGCAGATTATATGTACCACCATAAATGTTCTTAGCGGCTACGATATGGTCACCAGCCTGTGCTAAATTCTCAAATGTATAAGTAATTGCTGCTGCACCGGAAGCAACCGCCAAAGCTGCCACACCACCTTCCAAAGCTGCTATTCTTCTCTCAAATACATCCTCTGTCGGATTGGTCAGTCTTCCGTAAATATTACCGGCATCACTTAAGCCAAATCTTGCTGCAGCATGCTCACTGTTTCGAAATACATAAGATGATGTCTGGTAAATCGGAACTGCTCTCGCATCGGTCACCGGATCTGGTGTTTCCTGTCCTACATGTAACTGTAATGTTTCAAATTTTAAATCTCTTTCTGCTCTTGTCTTCTTTCCCATAATTCTACCTCTTTCCGCAGGTTATTCCTACTAACAAATTTTTTATTCTTACCGGAGCATTGGTGTTCCATCTTTCCTTTTAACTCTCATATTTTATTAGATTTTCCTATAGCAACACATCGAATGATAGATTGCTACGCGGTTTCTGAATTTTACTAATCGCATATACATCAACCCCATTTCATTTATTTCCTATCTGTTTACAAGGTAATAATACTACATTATTTCCTAGTTGTCTACTAGGAAAAACAAATAGCCGGCTATAGGTTTTTCCTATAGCCAGCCATTTAATAGTTGTTTTCATGTCTTCTTCATACGTCATTCGTTCTTTAATAATACGCGATTGTTTGCTTGTCAGGATTATTATATCACATATTGGCTGACCTGCTCCGTCTGCCAGTCCACCAGATCCTTCAATGTGATATTGTCTACAATATTATTGATAGCTTCCTCCAACTGATCCCAGATTCTTGCCGTTACAGACTCCCGTTCAAAGCTGTCAGAATCATCATAGGTAACCGGTGCCAGGCTTCCTTCCGTCAGCCTCAGTATCATACCTACCGTATACTGATCCGGTTCTTTTTTTAACATATACCCACCCTGGGGTCCCCGGATACTCTTCACCAGCCCACCTTTATTCAGGACGGATATAATCTGCTCCAGATATTTTTCCGATATCTGCTGCCTTTTTGCCACATCCTTTAAACGTACCGGCTCTCCGGTATTATAGGTTGCCAAATCCAACATCAACATTAAAGCATATCTACCCTTTGTTGAAATCTTCATATTTCACCTCCATTTAAATCATCCAGAAGTTGTCTGTACATACAATTCTCCGGTATGTTTCGAACTTAGACCATTTATTGTGGAATTCCAACCGGTTCTCCTTATCCAGATTCTTATGTTCATACAGGAAATTATCCAAATCTGCCTCCGCTTTGATCCGAAGTGCAAATCCTCTCTCATCCAATACCGGAAGTCCCATGTACTGATAATCCTCTATGCGGATGATATCCTTTACCTCACGGTTGCGTATCAATACAGCCACGCCGCTGTCCACCGCAATAATATCAAAATAATCCGGATACTTGAAGCTGTCGCCCTCAACCGGTACTTTATCTCCCACATGATAGGTCTTGTCGCTGGTGTTAACCTTTGATAAAAATGCATTTTCCAGATTAAAGTAAAACTCCTCAAAAATATACCCACCTGTGCGAATATCATCCTTTTCAAAATATGGTTTTTCATCATCTGAATCAACGGTTTCCACCACACCACACGCAGATGTCATATGACTGACACGGTCAATTAAAATCAACTCACCTAACGTCTTGTTCTTCTTAAACGCATCTACTACAATCTTTTCCGAAAACTCCACTTTACATACAGCAATTTCATTTTTCTCAATATAGTCTGCTCCTAAATGCTCTCCTGAATTCACATCAATCTTGTATTCAATGCTCTTTATCACACCCGGGATCTTCTTTGCGCCAAGTTTTACCAGATATTCCTTGCCAAGTGTCAGCTTGTCATCATCCATCCATAAAAGAGTGGTGGTTATATTTTTAGAAAGCGGCAGTGTATCATCATCTGTAAGCACACAACCACGGCTTACGTCCACTTCCCGATCCAGCTGGATTGTAACCGCCTGCCCTGAAATGGCTATATCCGTTTCTTTATCTCCATTCAGAATTGCCTTTACCGTGGCTGTTTCATTGCTTGGCAGTGTCGTAATCGTCTGGCCTTTCTTCACCTGTCCGCTTTCTATCTGCCCCTGAAATCCGCGGAATTCATGATTCGGACGGCATACCCGTTGTACCGGCATATAGAAAATGGAATCCGGCTCTGTCTCCGATACATCCACCGTCTCTAAGTGTCTTAACAGTGTTTCCCCTGTGTACCACGGCATATTTTCGGATTTTTTTGTAACATTGTCACCCTCTGTGGCACTGACCGGAATAATCTTTACATCCTGCAAACCTAAGGCCTCGGAAAGTGCTTTAATGTCCTTCTCAATTTCCTTAAATCTTGCCTCACTGTAATCCACCAGATCCATTTTATTTACTGCGAATACAAAATGTTTGATTCCCATAAGGGAGCAGATTCTGGAATGGCGTCTGGTCTGTACCAAAACACCCTGCTTTGCATCCACCATAACGATTGCCAGTTGTGCAAAAGAAGCTCCCACTGCCATATTTCTTGTGTACTCTTCATGTCCCGGTGTATCCGCAACAATGAAGCTTCTGTGATCCGTAGTGAAATATCGGTATGCCACATCAATGGTGATACCCTGTTCCCTCTCTGCCATCAGACCATCTAACAGAAGAGAATAATCAATCTCACCGCCTCTGGAACCCACCTTACTGTCCAGGAGCAATGCCTTTTCCTGATCCGCATATAAAAGCTTGGAATCATAAAGAATATGTCCAATTAATGTCGATTTTCCATCATCTACGCTTCCGCATGTTATAAATTTCAATAATCCGCTCATCTTAGAAATACCCCTCTCTCTTTCTCTTTTCCATACTTGCTGCTCCGCCATCCTTATCAATGACCCGGCTGGTTCTCTCAGACTCAACCGAGCTCAGGGTTTCTTCTATAATCTGGTCTAAGGTGGTAGCATTTGACTCCACACCACCGGACAGTGGATAACATCCCAGTGTCCGGAAACGAACCATTTTCATCTCCGGCGCCTCTCCGGGATTTAACCGCATACGGTCATCATCCACCATGATGATATTGCCGTCCCGGTAAACCACCGGACGCTCTGCTGCAAAATACAGAGGTACGATTGGTATATTTTCCCGCTGGATATACTGCCAGATATCCTTTTCCGTCCAGTTGGAAATTGGAAAGACACGGATGCTTTCTCCTTTGTTGATTTCTGTATTATATAACTTCCACATCTCCGGCCGCTGGTTCTTCGGATCCCATGCATGGGACTCATTCCGGAAGGAAAAGATTCTCTCCTTTGCACGGCTCTTTTCTTCGTCCCGGCGTCCGCCTCCAAATGCTGCGGTAAATCCATATTTATTCAGCGCCTGTTTCAATGCCTGCGTTTTCATAATATCTGTATAAGATGCTCCATGGTCAAATGGGTTGATTCCCTTTTTCACACCATCTTCATTGATATATTCAAGCATCTCAATCCCCAGTTCCTTTGCTGTCTTATCCCGGAACTCAATCATTTCCTTAAATTTCCATGTTGTATTTACATGTAAAAATGGAAACGGCGGCTTCTCCGGATAAAATGCTTTCATCGCCAGATGCAGCATTACCGAACTGTCCTTCCCAATCGAATACAGCATTACCGGCTTCTCACACTCTGCAGCAACCTCCCTGATTATGTAGATTGCTTCTGCCTCCAATTCGTCTAAATGTGTTAATCCACTCATTTTCTTCTCACTCCTATTTCCCTTAAATTTTTGTATTGATTCCAATTCCATCTTAAAATACCATGTAATTCCAAAACAGATGCATCAAGGTTTCAAGCAAAACAATATTCCTATCGTTTTGATATGTTTATCGAATAAAAAAATTTATTCTATGCACTTCTATCAGTATTTATTGGAATTTCTTCTGTCCACATCGATGGTGGCAGTGGCTCCATCCTGCTTTGTTATATTCCAGTGCAAAATGTTTCCTTCCGAAGTTACATTCATAATACTTCCATTTCCTCCAATGTCTGCCCCCAGGAAAAACTCTATGGCACCCACTGGACATTCCTTTACACAGGATACACAACCCCAGCAGTCCTTCGGATACCGCATAACTGCTTTCCCATCCTGCACATCAATCAGGGTTCCCGGACAGACCTCTGTGCATCTTCCACATCCGATACATTTTTCCCGGTTAATCCGTATGCTCATACTGTTCCTCCTTTACAATGTCCCTCAAAATCATCTGTAATTTTCCATCCACCTGTCTGGAATTCAGATATTTGAAATATTGCTCATCTGTATCCGGATAATCCAGATTCTCGTTAAAGGAATGCCACCTTGTTTCTTTCCGGTTCTTTAAATGGGCAATCAGTGACCGGCAAACCACCAGTCTTTCCTTCAGCTCATATGCAAATAACAGTTCATGCATATCCTTTGCCGCCACATGTTCGGATAGATGAATTAGTTGGGTAATCTTTTCTTCTGCAAGCTTCAACTGTTTCTCATTATATTGATAATTACTGGTAATTCCCCCTGCATACTCATCCATCACTTTCTGCATGGCTTCTTCCAGTTCTTCTATTGAAAACGCAGGATGTTCTTCCTTGCGGATACTCTCGTAAGTATCCAGGATTTCCTGTACCTGTTTTTCTAATTCATCCAAAATCAGCTGGTCTTTATTGTCTAAATTCTGTTCATTTGCTATAACAGTATCGGCCGGTTTCCGGTCTTGCAGTTTCTGAATGATATCCAGTGCAGCGATTTCTCCCTCTGCCAGTGCACCGGTAACATATTTCTGTGGACATCCGCCTGCCACATCTCCTGCCGCATACAATCCATGAACCGTGGTTTCCCGGTTGGTATTTACCCAATATCCGCTGGCGGTATGACCGCCTACAATGTAGGGCTCCGTTCCCTGTATCTCCACATTCTGTTCACTTGGGTTTTTACCGCTTTCAATCCACTTCAGAGTCTGGCTCGGTGCCATATTCAGATATGCTTTCAGCAGATCCTCATCCTGTTCTTTGGTAATTCCAACTGTCTGCAGATAACATGGTCCATTTCCCAACTGTGTTTCTCTCACAGTTCCGTAGACCCGCTCGCTGGTGGTAAGACCATATTTATCTTCATAAACAAAACCCTTTGCATTAATCTGTTTTGCAGGCACACCCTGGGCAATGGTTCCTGTTGGTGCGATGGTGTCCTTACATCGGAGTGCGATAAACCGCATCTCAAATGTGGTCATCTCTGCCCCCGCCCGGATTCCCATGGCATATCCTGCTCCTGTATTAAATGGTGGATACCACATTTTATGTCTGGAAAAACCCGGATTGTTTGGTCTGTAAAGACCAGCCGCCCCACCGGTGGCAATCAGCACCGCCTTCGCCCGGATTTCATATGCAATCTCTTCCTTAATGGAAAAACCAACTGCTCCATATACTTTGTTGTCTTTCACTAATAAATCTGTGATATTCACATGATTGAGAATCTCAACCTGACTTGCTTCCTTTACTGCCTTTGCAAGAATCGGCTTAAAATTCTCTCCATTAATCTTGATGTTCCGGTTGCCTCTGGCGACGTAGTCGCCATTCTCATCCTTGAGAATTACAAGTCCCAGACGCTCCATATCCTCTGTCACTTCATTAAACCGCTCCGCGGCAGTCAGTAATAAATCCTTCCTTACAATGCCATTCGCATCCTTTGTTGCATAATCTACATAGTCCTGAGGCTTCCTCTCCTTCACAATGTAGGCATTGATTGCATTGACACCTGCTGCCAGGCAACCACTTCTCTTAATGTTTGCCTTCTCAGCAATCAATACAGAGAGCTTGGAATTCCTGCTGATTGTCAATGCCGCATAGCATCCTGCGGTGCCACCTCCTACAATCAGCACATCTGTATCCAGCCGCTTTCGTTCTAATCTGTCCCTCATCTGCGTATGTATCCTTTCTATGTACTGGAAAATAGAACCATTTTTAACTTATGGTGGCATTATAACACCTATTTTCCTATTTGTAAAGTAGGTTTATAGGAAATATTTTATTTTCTCACAGGTCTTTTCCAGATCTTCTTCTGAATGGGCATAGGATACAAACATGGCTTCAAACTGGGATGGTGCCAGATAAATTCCCTGGTCTAACATATAGTTAAAATATTTTGCATATGCTTCTGTATCAGAAGAAATGGCAGATGCATAATCCACCACCTGCTGGTCTGTAAAAAATACACTCATTAAAGAACCAACCCGGTTGACACAAATACGTTCTCCAAATGCAGACTCTACTGCATCAGCAATCCGTCTGGTACTGTCTGCAATTTTTTCGTATAAACCCTTCTCTTCTCTTAAAATCTTCAGGGTTTCAATTCCTGCCGTGGTGGCAATGGGATTACCGGATAATGTCCCTGCCTGGTAAACGCCTCCTAAAGGTGCCACCACTTCCATGATTTCTTTTCTTCCACCATAGGCTGCCATGGGCATTCCTCCTCCCACAATCTTGCCAAGGGTGGTAAGATCCGGCTTCACGCCATAATATTCCTGTGCCCCTCCAAGGGATAAGCGGAATCCAGTAATGACTTCGTCAAAAATAAGCAGTGCCTGATACTTATCTGCAATTTTTCTTAAGTCTTCTAAAAAATGCTCTTTTGGAAGTACAACACCCATATTGGCGGCTACCGGTTCCACAATAATAGCTGCTATATCCTTCCCACACTCATCAAACAATTTCTCGACAGAAGATATATCATTATATTCTGCAATCAGCGTATTCTTTGTAAAATCTGCCGGAACACCAAGACTGTCCGGCACCGACTGGGTTAATGCGCCGGAGCCCGCCTTAACCAGCAGCCCATCCGAATGACCATGATAACATCCACGAAATTTGACGATCTTATCTCTTCCGGTAAATCCTCTTGCGGCACGAATAGCACTCATAACTGCCTCCGTTCCGGAATTAACAAGTCTTAACATTTCCATGGACGGCATCATTTCCTGTATGATATCCGCCAGAATATATTCCTTCTCTGTGGGTGCCCCGAAGGTCAGTCCCTTTTCACAGGCTTTCTGCACCGCTTCGATTACCCGCTCATTGGCGTGTCCTAAAATCCCCGGTCCCCAGGAACAGACATAGTCAATATATTCATTTCCATCCACATCCACAATCTTTGAGCCTTTTGCATAATCCATAAATAACGGATTCCGGTGAACCGCCTGAAATGCCCGCACCGGACTGTTGACCCCGCCCGGCATCATTTTTTTCGATTTTTCAAATAATTCGTCCGACTTACCCATCTGATATCCCATCCCTTCTTGATTGTTATATATTAGGTAATTGCAAAACACTGCACAGCAATCTCAAATCTATTTCTCTAAATCACTCTGCAAACAGCTTTATGATTACCCATCTATTCCTCAATCCACTTTGCCACATCCAGTGCATGATAGGTAATGATAATTTTTGCCCCAGCACGTTTCATGGCAATCATATTCTCCATTACAATCCGCTTTTCGTCAATCCAGCCATTTAAAGCTGCTGCTTTCACCATGGAATATTCACCGCTGACATTATAAACAGCAATGGGATAATCTGTACGGTAGGACACATCTTTTACCACATCCAGATATGCCAATGCCGGTTTTACCATGATAATATCTGCTCCCTCTTCAATATCATTTTCACATTCACGGACTGCTTCTTTACCGTTTGCAGGGTCCATCTGATAGGTTTTACGGTCACCAAAGGATGGTGCAGAATGTGCCGCATCCCGGAACGGTGAATAGTAACCGGAAGCAAACTTTGCACTGTATGCCATAATCAAAGTATTTTGAAATCCATTTTCATCCAAAGCATTCCGGATATACTCCACCCTTCCATCCATCATATCAGAAGGTGCAATTATGTCTGCTCCGGCTTTTGCAAGACTCACAGACATTTTCCCAAGCAATACTAAAGTCTCGTCATTTAATATCTCATGACCACAAATCAGTCCGCAATGTCCATGGGAAGTATATTCGCAGAGACAGACATCCGCAATCACCAGTAAATCCGGTGCCTTTTCTTTGATATGGCGGATTGCCCGCTGGGTAATGCCCTGGTCGTTATATGCCTCGCTGCCCTTCTCGTCCTTATGTTCCGGAATGCCGAAAATCAGAATTGCCCGGATTCCTGCAGCAAGTATCCGTTCCAGTTCCTCATCAAAGCGGTCAATGGACCACTGGAAAATACCCGGCATGGAATCCACCGGATTTTTAATATTTTCCCCTTCTATCACAAATACCGGATAGATCAGATCATCCTTGCTGATGCCGTTTTCCCGCACCAGACTTCTCACCGCCTCATTTACCCGTAATCTTCGCATACGTATCATTTCATTCACCTCTATATTTTTTATATATTTTCAGATAATTGCAGGATTAAAACATATATTACTTTCCCGACTCACCATTATCTACTTAAGATTTTCATATTGTTTTATTGCGTCAAGCAGTCCTTCCACATCATTTACTGCTGCCACCACATCTGCCTCCCCATATTCCTGGAGCAGCCGCTTTTGTGTAATGTTACCGATACAGGCAATCTTAACAGATTGAGGAAGTGCAAGCCGCTGTTTTCTTAACTGCTCAAAAAATGCCGTCACTCCGGAGGCACTGACAAAGACCAGATAATCCAGATCATCCAGACACTTGATATTTTTTGTCAAAGTTCCAACCACATCATAGATTGGAATATCCATGTGAGAAATGTGTTCATCTGCCAGTACTCTGGACAATTCCGGACTTCCCTGTACCGCCCTTGGTATCAACACGCGTTCATCTGGTTTTACTACATGGGAAAACTCTTCTGCCAGCACAGTTACTGTATACTTAGACGGAACAAAGTCTGCTTTAATACCATACTCCAAAAGTTTTTCCGCTGTCCCACTGCCAAGAACTGCAAACCGCAGGCTGCCAAGAACGCGGATATCTACCTGTTCTTTTTTCATTTCTCCAAAAAAAATCCGGATGGCATTCTGACTGGTAAAAAGGATCCACTGATACTGATTTAGATGCTTTAGTTCCCCATCCAGTTCCTGCATCCCCTGCTCCGGTACTACTTTCATATTGCAAAGAGGAACAGGCTGCATGCCAATCCCCTCCAGACCATTTTCCAACTTCTTCCATAGCAGTTCTGTTGCAGTCACGCCAACTTTTTTGTAACTTGCTGACCGGTATAAATATTCATAGCCTGCTGTTTCACCAATAACAATTACAGCCGGACTCTCCATTTCATTTTCCTTTACCTTTTTGGCAATATCTGCAAGGGTTCCCCGCAGGATTTTCTGATATCTGGTTGTACCGTTTGAAATCACCGCCACACTGGTATCAGCCGGCTTTCCTGCAAGAATCAGCTTCTCAGCAATACTCCCCAAATTGGATAGTCCCATCAAAAACACCAAAGTTCCCTCATAGCCTGCCATTGCTTTGTAATCGTAATCCGGACTGTCCACTGAGTTTTTTGTATGTCCGGTGATCACATGGAAACTCCGGCTGACTCCCCGGTGCGTCACCGGAATTCCGGCACATTCAGGAACAGCTACCGCAGAAGTGACTCCCGGAATCACCTCATAGGGAATATCATATTGTTCCAGGGCTTCGATTTCCTCTCCACCTCTTCCAAATACAAAAGGATCCCCGCCCTTTAAACGGACCACCAGCTGATGTTTCTTTGCACACTCTACCAGAATCCTGTTAATCTCATCCTGCTTTTTGTAATGCTTACCCGCTTCCTTGCCAACATATATTTTCTCACAATCCAGGCGGAGAAAATCCAGCAATTCCTCTGTTGCCAGCCGGTCATACACCACAGCATCGCACTGCCGTAATTTTTCTAATCCTTTTACGGTAATCAGACCTGCATCTCCCGGTCCTGCACCAACCAGATACACCTTACCCATTTCATTTTACCTCTTTTAGATTCATTATATTGACTATATCCCATGAAGCTGTTTTAAAGATTATCCACCAGTTGTTTTGCCTTCTGCAAACGGTTTTCCACCTCTGTGCTTCCCTGTTTCCTGCATAACCTGCCCTGGATTTCACGAATTACCTTTATGTCAATCCGGTCGTCCGTAATCTCAGAGAGCACACCAACCGCCTCATGACAGTCTGCATTTAGAGCATTTAAAATATATCTCTCTGTTTCCAGTTCCATCCATGTATTCCGGTCAGAGATATTGCCAGCCAGTTCCGTAACTTCGTCGTTTTCCCTGCCTTCTATAGCAATTATTCCCTGCCCTCCGGCTGGTATCATCTCTTCATAACTGAAATAGCGGTAATGGAATCCCGGTTCTTCCAGTAACCCCAGCCGTTCCAGACCTGCTGCTGCCAGAATCACACCATCACATACGCCATCCTGTATCTTTTGAAGCCTTGTGGGAACATTTCCCCGAATGGGCACACATTTTAACTCCGGATAAATTTGTTTCACCTGAATCTGACGCCGGAGACTTCCTGTCCCAATTGTCAAATGTTCTGTAGTCGGAATGTCTTTTTTTGTCACCAGCACATCCCTTGCATCTGCCCGTGGCAATACCCCTGCAATCACCAACCCATCTGCCAGCTCCATGGGCATATCCTTTGCACTATGCACTGCCAGATCAATTTCACCTTTTTGTAATGCATCCTCAAACTCCGTAATAAACACACCTTTGCCGCCAAAATCAATCAACGGTTTATTCAATATCTTATCTCCCTGGGTATGCAGAATCACCTTTTCCATATTCTGTTCCGGATATCTTTTTTTCAAGGCTTCGATTACCTGGTCTGTCTGAGCCAGGGCAAGCCGGCTTCCCCGTGTGCCGATCCGGATGACTTTCTTTCTATCCATAACTGCTCTCCGTTTTTCTCCATTCTTAACTGCTTTTTTGCAGCCATTTCTGTTATTCATTCCAATTAACTATCGCTTTCCACTTCTTTTACTATATGTTCCACCACATCTTTTGAAATCTCACCGCCATGGATATCCCCATATTCCAACAGCCTGTTAAAGACTTTTTTCCTTTTTCTAGCTGTATCCACATGTTCTATAACAAAATCCCGGTATTCTCCCAAGGTTTCAACCATATCTCCATAGTAATCCGGAATTTGTCTTCTAATCTGCCGTTTCACATAAGCCGCAGCAGCAGGACTCTGCCCGCCTGAGGATATTGCTATCAGCAAATCCTTTTCCTGTATCATTGCCGGGAAAATGAAGGAGCATGCATCTTTCATGTCCACTGCGTTGACTAAAATATTCTTTTGCTTACATAAATCAGAAACATGGAGATTCAATGCCTCGTCATCCGTTGCCGCAACCACAAAATCCATGCCCTCCACGTCATTATCCTGAAATGCCCGTTCCCTTATGTCAATCTGATTTTGGGGATGAACATTCTGGTTTCCCAGTTCCTTTAATTCCCGGCAGATTTCTGTTCCCACCACTTTTATGGCGACACCAAATCCCGACAATATCTGTACCTTATGCAGTGCAATATTTCCACCGCCCACCACAAGGCAGTTCTTATCACCTATCTCTATCATAAATGGAAAATATGCCATCTCACTCTGCCTCCTGCCTTTCCCGCTGGTAAATCTTTTCCAGAACTTTAAACAACTGTTCACTATCCAACACATCTTTCAGATAAAAGGTCATTTTCTGAAACCATTGTTCCTCGCATTTATCTGCCATTTTTTTCTGGAAATCACGCAGATACAGCTTTTTTAAAACATCCTCCACACATTCCTGTAAAATGCTTTCTGCCTTCTCCATTTCTTCCAGTTTAATCGTATTATTTTCCTCGGATAGCATCTTGAAATAGTCAATATCCAATAAGGTAATCCCCTCTGTCTTCCCAAGTTCTTTGTCAATATCACAGGGAACTGCCAGGTCAATTAACAGAAACGGCCTCTGATATCCTGCGTTTTTTATAAATTCTTCTTTTATCAGTGTATAATGTGGACTGGCAGTGGCACTGACCACCACTGCTGCCTCTTTCAATGCTTCATACCTTTTCTCAAAATCCAGCCACTCCATATGTACATCTTTTTGCAAAAATAACTCCTGTCCAGAATGCCGTCTGCGGCTTGTACCAATCACCCGGATTCCTTTCGCCAGCAAGTCTTTCGCCACAATGGAGCCTATCTTTCCGGTGGCACCAATCACAAGAACCTTATCCCGATTCTTTCCCTTTACCGGAAGGTTGTCCATTTCCTCTTCGCTCTTGGTGTCAGGCTGTAACAATTCGGCATTTTTCCTTAAATATTCCTGAACAGTCTTGGCAGTTAAAGTACCGATAGATACCGGGGTATTGGATAATTTCGTCTCTGACTTGGAAAGCTTGGCACAGTTAAATGCCCCCTGAAAAATGATATTTAATTCACTGTTGGTAAAACCATTTTTATCCGCCAGCAAATATGCTTCCTTTACCTGCCTTAGTATCTCATCCTCACCAAGTACCATGGAATCCAGGCCACAGGCCACTTTAAATAAATGCCGGACTGCTTTCTGATTTGCATAGTACAGACAATATTTCTTAATACTTTCTCTGTCAATCTGCTTAAAAGAGGACAATGCATCTTCGATTGCTTCCATACTACATGAATCTCCTGTAAAATAGAGTTCACTTCGGTTACAGGTGGATAAAACAACTCCTCCTGTAATGTTCTCTTTTTCCAGCAATTGAGAAAGAAATGCTGCCTGTTCTTCCTTAGAAAAGGCAAACCGCTGCCGGATGGGTAATGGAGTTTTCTTAAAACTTACACTAATGCAAAACATATGGTATCTCCTGACTTTAGCCTGTACTAAATAATCCGAATCATTTTAATCATACTTTACTACAATCTACCATTTAATACAAGAAAAAGGGCTGTTACCAACCCTTTTCATTTATCCTTCTATTATTTCAATCTCATGTACCGTTACATTTTTATCCTTATCAATTCCAAATGCCCGAAGTACCGGATTGTCTCTCTCCTGCAGGGAAAGAATCAAGTACTCAATCGAAGAATCATATGCCAGACGTTTATCCTCCTCCGATGGTCTTGAGGGTGACTCCGGATGCGAATGAAAGTTACCAAGAATCTGGAAACCATTTGCTCTTGCATCCTTAAGTGCTGCCAACTGCTCCTTCGGATCCATAGAAAAATGTTCATTGCTTGCATCCACATTTGTCAGCAAATATACTTTAGTCACCGTCTTTACATTATCTGCAATCGTTCCTGCCAACAGACCGCAAGCCTCATTAGGCAGTCCTTGTCTGCAATGTGCAAGTATTATTTCATAATCTTCTTTTCCCAATCTAATCTTAATCTCTTCCATATATCCTCCTTATTAAATCCCTGTTTCGTGAGGTTGTGGGGAATTTCACACATTTAGGTGGTGAAGGCTTGTGTGTGGGACAGGAAAGAAACGGTGCTCCGTTATGCTAACCGTTCCAACGAGCCTCAGACATATGAAAAATTGAAGCGTTAGGGCTTCGATTTTTCATTGAGTCTCGTTTCCACAGCATAAAAGTCGCACCTTATTCTTTCCTGTCCCACACACAGCCCATTCACTTTCTTGGTAATGTGTGAAATTCATCTACGTTTTCGCAGACACAAGGGAACAGCATTGAAGGGGTTGTAACTTTATCAGGACACAGCAGGTATATTGGCATAACATGATTCCTAAGAAAGACCGTGCGGAGACGTT
>JBJEJE010000048.1:0-3525 GCA_051877755.1 Lachnospiraceae bacterium
TGATATACTATTTATAAAAATAATGCACTGCATGGCAGAGTGAAGGGAAGCTTAGAATATGGGGTTATTAGAGGCAGAAGCAATAGAAGATTTATTACATAGTTCCAGTATTTCCAAAGGAATTGAGCGGACCATGGAACGAATGATTAATGAATTAGAGATGGATAGCATGTACATTATCCATTATGAAAAAGATATCATGCAGCCGGAGATCGTCTTTGACTGGGAAAGCAGCGACAAAGGGCGGGATATCGATTTCATTTCGTATATCCAGATGATTGAGGAATGGTATCACTTTGATGAGGAAGATATGTTCGTTGCCAGAGCAACGATGGTTCTTCCGTCACCGGAGAAATCGTTTTACAAAGCATGTGGTTATGAAGCTGTAGTAGAATTTCAGATGACCAATCACGGTAATATTATAGGCTATATCATTTTAGGCTGGGAACATATCAAAGGTCTTTCCGATGAGGATTCCAAGGCATTGCATGTTTTGTTGAAGCTGATGAATGAAGTTTTGATCCGGCAGTTTTATAAAGAAATTATGGGTGAGAGTGACTGGCGCCTGTTTAAGCTGGCAAGTACGGTGACCAGCACAATGGTATACATGATTGATGATGAGTATAAGCTTCAGTTTGCCAATAATTTTGCCAGAGAGGAATATCCGAATATCAAAGCCGGCGATTTCTGTTATCAGGCATTTCGTGGAGAAGAAGAACCATGTAAAGAATGTCTGCTGCGAAAGCTGGAGGAGTGTGACAGCATAGATCAGTGTATGTATCTTCCCTATCTGGAGGAATCATTTCGGGCTTGTGCTGCAAAGGTTGCAGTACAGGATAACCGGCAGGGATATCTTCTTACACTGCAAAAGCAGAGTACTTTGCAACCGATGGATAAACGGGGAACCATTGGTAAGAAGTTTGTATTTGCATTGCAGCAGCTTTATAAAGATATTATTGCTGTGGAAATCCGCAGGGATATTTATTATAACCTTTTTGAGGAAGAATCAGAGAATAAATATTCTTACAGCATGGATTTTGTGTTAAAATGGCTTTCCAAAGTGCATCTGGATGACAAGCAGAAATTTTTGGAATGTTTTGATATTAATTTTTTACAAAATGCATATGAAAGTGGAATTACGAAGAAGGAAATTGATTTCCGGTATCGTACCCATGAGGGAAGTTATCATTGTATGAATGGACAGATCCTCTTTGAGCATAATACGAATAAAGACGTTACGGTCTATATTCTGTTCCAGGATGTAGAACAGGTTAGAAGCACACAGATTGAAGAGTATAGGCGGCTTAAAGAATCCCTGATGGCTGCCCGTTCAGCTGCAGAATTAAAGGGACAGGTATTAGCCAATATTTCCCACGAGATAAGAACGCCAATGAGTGGTATTATTAGTATGTCCAGTGTGGCAAGAAAGGTATATAAGCAGGAAGACCGGCTTTTGGAATGTCTTTCCAATATTGATGATTATGCCGATCATATGATGCAGGTGATGGATTCTTTGTTAGATACGGTGAAAGTGGATCAAAGTGCTATCACCATAGCAAAACAGCCATTTCGGTTGGAAAGTTTCCTGAATAAGATTGATATTGCTGTAAGAGAAAAGATTGAAAAGAAGAATGTACAGTTTTATATCGAGTCCCATTGCCGGTATGGGCAGCTGCTGGGGGATGAGATTCGGTTGCAGCAGGCATTGTTAGCCCTGATCAATAATGCAATTTCCTATACGCCGATTTCGGGGGAAATCCGACTGACAGCAAAGCAGATGGCTGTAGATAATAAGAAGGTATATATTCGCTTTCTTTTAGATGATACTGGAAATGATCTTACAGAGAAAATGAAAGAAAGTATTTTTGGCTTTTCTCATAACAAAGAAGATGGGGTAATTGATGAACAGTATTTTGATCTTTCCCTGGCATCAAAGATCATTCAGCTGATGGGTGGTCAGATTGGCATGGACAGTAATGGTTCGGGGACACATTTATATTTTACCATTCCTTTTGAATTGCAGGAGGCAGAGAAGAATAAGCCGGTTAAGAAGAAAACTGTGCCGGCGGCAGGAGACTTTTCCGGCAGGAGAATTTTGCTGGCAGAAGACAGTGATATGGCACAGGATGCAATCCGGGCGGTGCTTGAAGTGGTTGGTTTTGAGGTTGATACGGCAGAAAATGGAAAGAAAGCGGTCATTCAGTTTATTTCCAAACCGGCATTTACTTATGATGCAATTTTGATGGACGTGCATATGCCATTTATGGATGGAAGGGAAGCCACCAGATGTATCCGGATTTCCGGTAAGGAAGACGGAGAAACCATACCAATTATCGGTCTTATGGCAAATACCTATGAGGAGGATATCGAGGAATCCCTGAAAGCGGGAATGCAGGCACATCTTGCAAAGCCGGTGGATGTGGATACATTGTATAATGTGCTAAAGAAAGTAATTCCGGATGAAGAATAACTGACAGAAAGTAATTTTATGAAATTTAGGAGGCAAAGATATGAGTTATACGTTGGCAAGCGATGCAACCCTTGATTTACCAATGGATTTAGTAGAAAAATATAATTTATTAATTGTGCCGATGGCATTTACATTGGATGGGGAGGAGATTTTACATTTCCCGGATGAAAGGAATATGACGACAGAAGCATTTTATGAGGCATTGAAAGAAGGAAAAATGTCAGTAACCTCCCAGATTAATCCTGCCACCTACATAGAGTACTTTACACCGGTATTAGAAAAAGGGGAAGATATTCTTTATGTGGCATTCACTTCCGGACTGAGTGGGACTTATCAGTCAGCGATTTTGGCAAAGGGGATGCTGGAAGAGGATTTTCCAGACCGCAAAATCTATGTCATAGATTCTTTGTGTGCATCTGCCGGATTGGGTTATTTTATGAATCTGACCGCCCAGAAGAAAGAGGCAGGCATGGATATTGAGGAATTAAAGGACTGGGTACTTGCAAACCGTACCAGAGTTGCACATTGGTTTACGGTGGATGATTTGTTTCATTTGCAGCGTGGTGGAAGACTTTCCTTTGCTGAGGCAATGCTTGGAAGTGCATTAAAAATTAAACCGATTATTAGTGTAGATGGTGAGGGAAAATTATATGTGGAAAATAAGGTTCGCGGCAATAAAAAGAGCGAAGAATATATGATTGCCAAAATCAATGATACAATGGATGATGAAGAACACACTGTATTTATCGGACATGGTGACTGCGAGGAGAGGGCAATCGCCTTAAAGGAGAAGCTGTTAGAAAAGACAAAGGCAGAAAATATCCGGATTACAAAGATTGGACCAATCATAGGAACCCATACAGGTCCGGGAATGTTAGCCGTACTATTCCTCAAAAAGTAGACTTTTTTCCTGAAATCCCTGTTTCGTGAAGTTGTGAGGAATTTCACACATATAGTTGGTGAGGGTTTGTGTGTGGGACTGGAAAGAAACGGTGCTCCATTATGCTAACCGTTCCAACGAGCCTCAGACATATGAAAAATCTCAGCTTGAGGGC
>JBJEJE010000049.1:0-17972 GCA_051877755.1 Lachnospiraceae bacterium
AAACAGGGATTTAATTAAGAATTCCATCTGCATTTACGATATGTGCAATAGAATGTTCCACCATATCTGATACTGCGTTTTCGGTGTAGAATGCCATGTGTGGTAACATCAGTACATTTGGCATATCTTTAAGAATCGACATTTCCCGGTGTCCAATCACCTGATATTTGTAATCTCCATAAAAGATTCCCAGTTCATTTTCAATAACATCCAAAGCGGCAGCACCAATTTTTCCATTCTCTACTGCCTCAATAAATGCAGAGGTATCAATAATACTTCCTCTTGCCGTATTCACAAGGATGACTCCATTCTTCATGGTTTTGATGGATTCTGCATTTACCATATGAAAACTGCTTTCTGTTGCCGGGGTGTGGAAGGTAATGATGTCGCTAGTTTGAAATACCTTTTCTAACGAACAATAGGTTCCGTATTTTTTTGCTTCCTCATTTTCATATGGATCATATGCGATAATCCGGCAGCCAAAGCCGGAAAGATTTTTCATCACATGGGTTCCGATTTTACCGGTTCCCACAACTCCAACCGTCAAATCTCCAATCTCTCTTCCAATGCTTCCTGCCAGAGAATAGTCCATCCCCTCTGCACGCTTGATAATGGATTTCATTTTACGCAACGCCATCAGAATCAGCATGACTGTATAGTCTGCCACACTTCCAGTAGAATAACTTACATTACTGACTGCAATACCATGTCTCCTTGCTGCCTCTAGGTCTACATGATCATATCCAATAGTACGGGTAGAAATGTGCTTTACCCCCGCTTCCTCCCAAATACGGATAATGTCTTCCGTAATCGGTGTGGTAATCACACTGACTCCCTCACAGTCTTTTGCTAAAGCAGCATTTTCGGGTGTTGGTGACTCCCGGATTGGGATAATCTCCACCTGATACTGACTGGAAAATTTCTCAAAAAATTGTGCTTCATCAAAATCCCTGTAATTATATGCTGCAATCTTCATATTAAGCCTTCTTTCTATATTTCTTTCTCATACAATATATCTAATATTCGGAATCAATCTTTTACATTTTCTCCAACTATTAATTTGTTACATTCTGTGCAAATTTATCCAAGAAGTTTACATTCTTCATTCAATCCGCAACACATTGCACAACCCTGTTTTTTGCTATTTTATTTTTTTAAGCCAATTTCGGTTTTCCTTTCATAAAATAATGTCTGCATGTCAACAAATCCACTTTTTCAGGATTATTTTTTGTGAAAAAGTCCGTCTTGCTTTTTGAAAGCTGAGAAGTTACAATTACAAGCAAATAAAAGAACTGAAAGCAACGGTGCTTATCTTAAGATAAGTGCCGTTTTTGTTTACACGGGAAAACCAAACTGTTTCCCGTCATCTATGAAAGGAAGTGGCGTTTATGTCAGTAATGATTGGTATGATTTGTGGTATTGCAGTTGCCGCCTTCGGTTCTGCATTTGTGGTGATTGAACTCTGTTCTATTAAATCCAAAAGAGTAGAACATTATATTACAAGCAAGGTACATTAATTTATTTCATATTCTCTCCTAATAATTGTGTTGTTGGTAATAAGGCTGTTTTCGGATCACCTTTCCGGGGGCAGTCTTGTTTACATTCGGTATATTTCGACCTTCTCACAAATCATTTAGCTTTTCATAAGACTTTCCATTATTAAATTATAGGTTATACTTTGCCGCATATGTCATAATACCGGCAACGGTCTTTCCGTCCGTCATTTTACCTTCATAAATCAGCTGCTTTAAATCTTCAACATCCCACAATTCTACATTAATCTCTTCATCTTCATCCAGGTGCTGTTTTGTTTTCTTTAAATTCCTGGCTAAATACAAATCTATCTTTTCGTTACAAAAAGCAACCGTAGTGTTGACAGTAAGCAGATATTCAAAATCCTCGCTGCAAAATCCTGTTTCTTCTTCCAGTTCCCGTTTTGCACACTCCAAAGTCGGTTCTTCCGGATCATCCAGTTTTCCTGCCGGAAGCTCCAGTGTAAAACGGTCCAATGCATTCCGGTACTGCCGCACCATTAACAGTTTCCCATCCTCATTTACCGCCACCACAGCCGCTGCTCCGTCATGATGGATATAATCCCATTCCGCAATGTGACCATTTACTTCCACAGTGTCTTTATAAAGTCCAATTACTGTACCCTGTGCCCGAAGTTCCCGCTTTAAACGTTTTACTGGTTCCATAACCCATTCCTCCTCTGCATGATATCTAAGATAACCATACATTTTTCTTCCACACTTTTCAAGAGGAATTACAGTTTTTTTCGAATCCTCTCTATCTTTTCCAGCATCGGACGGGCACCAATCCATAGGAAAATGAACGTAGAAATCCCATGGATCACATCAAATGGAAGCCCTGCCCCATATGCTGCCAGCAACATTTTCAGGTTGATATTTTCCTGATACATCAAAACCGAAGCCGGGTTCATGATACCTCCATATACTAATAAAACAGCTACCAGACCATAAATACAGATTCCAAACTTTTTCTTTTTGTCACAAGGTGTCTGTCGTTTGAATATAACTCCTGCAAAAAATCCCAGTATTCCCATGGCAAACATCTGCCATGGTGTCCATGGTCCCTGTCCAAAGAAAATATTAGACACCAGCATGGACATGGCACCCACTAAAAAACCTGCTTCCCCACCCAGTCCAACACCGGATAATATGGTAAGTGCTGCCATTGGTTTTACATAGGGAACCATATAAAATGCCGTCCTTCCGGCAGCTGTAATGGCACTAAGCACTGCAACCACCATGATTTCCCTGACCTTGGGTTTTCTCTTCTCAAAACTCAGAAAAAAGGACAGAACAGCTTCTAAAACCAGTAGCAGCGAGATAAAATAATATTTCCGCTGTTGTAAAACCGTATGTCCAAAATAAATGGTGACCGGCATAACCAGAAAAAACATAACAAAGCGAATCCAGGACATGCGTGAATTTCTGTTCTCTTTCCCTGGCACATTTTGACCATAGTCAATTTTTTCTTCTGTGACCAGATTATCCGGCAGTATATTTCTTTCATTCACTGACACTTCGGCATCCTTTGCCGTCACTTCCAAACTTTCAGCAGATATTTCTTCCTTTCTTCCAAATATGGGAAGCACATCCTCTAACAGCACAGCAGACGGCAGCAGCCCCCTGCATATCCGGCTCACCGCCGTAGTATAAAATACATTCTGCAAAAAGAAGTCATGTCCATTCAAAAAAGATACAATATGCCCGTCAAAGAATAATCCACAATCATCTGCATATTTTGCACAAAACTCCACATCATGACTCACCAGAAGAATAGTTTTTCCATTATACGAAAGTTTCCTTAAAAACTCTCCCATTTCTTCCTTAATTGCATAATCCATTCCCTTTCCTGGTTCATCCAGCAGAAGGATATCATAATCTCCTAATACCAGTTTTGCCAATGCAAGCTTCTGCATCTGTCCACCAGAGAGGTCAAAGGGATGCTGATTCAAAACGCTCTTAAGTCCAAAAGTGTTAATCACCTTATCCCTCTGAACTGCGTCTATATCCTGACCTTCCAATTCCTTTAAGACCGTATTTTCCGCAAACATCGCCTGAGGATTCTGTGGCAGTACACCAATACTATGTCCTCCAGTCTTTATCTTACCCTGATAAGGCTTCAAATGTCCGGCAAGCACATGGAGCAGCGTGGATTTCCCGGCACCATTTCCTCCCAATATTGCCGTTATCTTACCCTGTTCAATCCGTATGCTGCATGCTTTTAAAATATCTTTCCCCTTTCGTTCATACCGAAACCAAACCTCATCTGCAAAAACTGCAGTCTGCTCACCTAGTGGTTTGTTTTCCTTCTGGCTGTTGCTCTTTTCGGTTTCTAAAATTCCTGCATTTTCAATGCACTGCTCATCTCGGAGATAATTTTCCAGCCAGATTCTTCCCTCATTTACTGTAAAGGGAATCCTGGATTTTCCCTGTGATTCTTTCTGATGCGTATCCGTTTCTGCCTGTCCGGACTCCAGATAAATCCTCGCCGCTGCCGGAAGGGCACGATACAGGGGCAGCTTATTTTTATACAGTTCTTCTGCTATCCGGTCCGGTTTCCCCTCTGCCCATACTCTCCCCTCATCCAGCACAAGCACTCTGTCACACAGAAAATACACGTCCTCCAAGCAATGCTCTGTCATTACAATTGTCGTCCCGATTTCCCTGTGAATCTTTTCTATCATACGGATAAATTCTGCCGACGCAATCGGGTCAAGCTGGCTTGTGGGTTCATCCAGCACTAAAACCTCCGGTTCCATTGCCATAACAGACGCCAGATTGACAAGCTGACGCTGCCCGCCTGACAGATTACAAAGTTTCTCATGATATATTCCTTCCAGCCCAAAAAACGCAGTCATTTCTGCTATCTTTCTCTGCATGACCGGCTGGGAATACCCAAGACTCTCCAGTCCAAATGCCAACTCATGCCACACCTTATCCGTCACCTGGGCTGCATCTGCATTTTGCCGCACATATCCCACAAGGGAAGCCTGTTCTCGTTCTGTAAGCATTTCCACCAGCTTCCCTGCAATCTGCACTTTGCTTGTTGTGCTCCTTATTCCCTGTGGCACATATGCCGTTTTCAAATGACGGAGCAGGGTTGTCTTTCCACAACCGGATTCCCCGATTATCAAAAAGATTTCCCCTTTTTCTATCGAAAAGGATACATTTTTAAGGGAAAATGCACTTTGGGTATCATATGAAAATGTTAAATTTCCGACTGTAATCTCTTCCATTTTGTATCCTTTCTCACACTTTCTATTATCGGTTCCATACAAAGCAGCAGATAAACCATATATACACTGACAGAATACGGTTCCAATCCTGCACCTCCCGCCACGGGATAATAATCCCAGGAAACTGCCCCCATTACGCCGCCTGATATAACATATACTGCCTCTAAAACCAGCAGAAGAAGCATTCTCCTGTCACGTCCTGTAAAACGGTATATGGTAAAGGAAGTCCGTCCTTCCAGACCATATCCTCTTGCCTTCATGCTGTCTGCCATCTCCACCGCATCCTCCAGCATCCAGGTAACCAGAATGGACAAACCGCGGATTCCATGCCGCAGGGAGTGACAAAATCTTTTTAATCTTCCCTCAGACCTTCCAGCAGCTTCCTGTACCTCAACATGCCAGCTCATTTCAATCTCTGAGAGTTTTCTTTTCATTTTGGGAATCCAGCCGAGTATCATGGAGAGAATAAGTCCCAGCACCGGAAATCCTTTCCCAAACAGATAAACAATTTTATCCGTAGTCAAAATCTCACCCATAACACGAAACCATAAAAGCGTTGCTGCCAGCATACATGCCGCACCAATGCCAAAGAAAATGGATTCCAGTGTCAGTGCATTTCCCGAAGGAAAATAAGCAAGCACCGTTACTCCCTGATGGCTGAATGCAGGATTGATCACCGCCGTCAATAACATTAAAACAAGGATTCCTCCTAATCCTTTTTTTGCTTTCTGCCAGCCAAAGAAATAAAGGGTATAAGAAACGGATCCAGCAAGACTGATTAACAGGCAAATTGGGTGCATGAAAAACATACTGCACCCAATCACAAGACAAAAATATAGAAAACAAATTACCGGATGATACTGTTCCATAACGCATTACTCCTCAAAATAACCACCTACATCTTTTCCAAAATTGCAGGTATATAGCCATTTTATGGCATCTCCGTCCTTCACTTTATAAGAAGAACACCCACTGCCTGGAAATTCTCCATTTACACTGTACATCCAGCCGGAGAGATTGCCTGCATCAAATTCATAAAGGTTGCCAATTCCTTCAATATAATAATTCTTATATGCCGGAGTATAATTATACTCCAGCTGAATATTATTGTCCTTAGCCGCAGTCTGCAATACATCAAAAACAGTGGCACCTTTTTTCACTTTCACGGAAGTTGTCTTTAAAATCACTCCATCCTTTGGAACGATTTTCTTTTTTGCATCTGACAGCCCATCCATATGTTCTAACACCGTCCCACAGGAGATAAAAATCGTACAGGTTATCTGGTCTGCATCTGTTCCGTTGCTCTGAGTGGAATTATCATTTCCGGCAGTGGATGAACCGCCCGTGTCATTATTCTCTCCGTTCCCAGAGGAGCTGGCAGTATTCTTTTCTCCATCGGAGGATGAAGCTTCTGTAGTGTTACTGCCCGAATTATCCTTATCATTCTGTGTTGTTGTATTTTTCTGAGACTCGGTTTTTGAAGCAGTATCCGTTTTTGAAGAATTTTCTTTTGTTGTAGATGTTTTCTTCTTGGAAGAGGTCTTACTGCTTTCTTCCGCAGCCTTGTTGGCATTTTTTTGTGCCTGCTTGCTGTTCTGCGTATTTTTTGAGGTGCCGGAAGAGCCAATCTGCTTTATCTGCATAAAGATCTTCTCAAAAAAATTCATATCATCTTCTGATTGACCGGACCCAGTGTTCTTTGATGATTTTCCCTGTGGATTGCTGCCACTTCCCGATAAAGCATTTTCCGTCTGGCAATTTCCCGCCTGACTGCTTTCCGTTCGGCTTTCTGCCACGCCGGAATCCGATACAGAAAATCCCTGTAATCCCGGAGCATTTCCACCATACCAGAATGCCAGAACAAGGATACCTGCCACACAAATGACAGTTATTATTTTCTTCCACATTTTTCTGTTCATTCCGGCACCTCCTTATATTATTTTCAGTAATCAGGCAATTGCGAAACTCTTGAAAATGTATATTAAGTTGTGCAGATTTGACAAGTATCCTAAGCAGGTGCTTTGAGACCGCCGGTACTTAGCGAGTGTGAAACACGAGATTAGTACCGCTGCGAGGCGAGAGCAGCGCAAGCGTGCCTGTGAGGATATTGTCAAAATGCACAACGTTTATAGAAGAAGCGGGAGTTTCGCAATTACCGTTTATTTTACTTTTACAGACTTCTTTGCTGACCACTTGCTATATACAGTGGTTTTCTTTCCATTTACTGTTGCTGTATTATAGGTACGGATCCTTACATAATACTTTTTCCCGGACTTTAAAGACTTTATGGTCTTACTGGTTGTCTTTGCCGTACTAATCTTATATGTTTTTGTCAGGGACTTCTTAAACTTAGAAGATGTACTTACCTGAATCTCATATCCGGCAACACCGCTCTTCTTTTTCCATGTAACTTTAATCTGCTTCTTTGCCGGAGACTGTACTTTGCTTACAGATGTTTTCTTCGGTTCTGCTGCCGTCTGTTCTGTCTGTTGTTCCGTCTGCTGTTCTGTGGTAATCAGCTTAGGAATGGTTTCCTGTGCCACAATCACAGTATTACATACGGAACAATGCTTGCCTTCTGTCTTCCCCTCCGTTGTTTCTGTCGGTGCAACTGCAGAATCTACTACAATAGTGTGGTCTTTCTTCGGAATTACTTTACCTTTCTCAATGGTTTCCCCACAAACAGCACAGACTTTATCACCGGTATAACCTTCTTCGGTACAGGTTGCTTCCTTGGCATTTTGAAGCTTGGTTTTGTCTTCCGGATGGGCACATATATAAAGCTGCTTTGTTGCATCCGACATATCATATAAGCTATTTTGCTTTTTCTTTAATCGGTCATAAGCGGTTAATGCATAAGCTGCCTGTGCTGTTGCATAACCGGCTGCACTTTCTTCACTCAAAGAATATTTAAACCCTGCTGTACTTTCATCATAAAAGGATAACATTGCATCCAATACAGAAATTCCATTTTTAATAAAACGGGTATCTGTTTCTACATCTGACCCTAACGCAGAAACCGCACATACCACCTGGGCACAACTCATACTATTTGTTGTCCCCCAGCTGGCAAAACTTCCATTTTCATCCTGCATATCAGACAGCACAGTAAGTGCTTTATCTACTGCCACCTTTACATCATCCTTCTGTGTATAATATGGTGCCAATGCTTGAATTGCCATACTGGTCATATCCGGATCAGCTGTATCCCCCGAATATGTCCAACCTCCTGTCTCCAATGCACTGTTAAGTATTTCTTCTATTATCCCTTCTCTGGTAGTCTGCGTAACTCCCTCCTCTGCAACCGATATCTCATAACCACCACAATCCAGAGCAATCAATGCATATACACTTCCATTTAAGCCCTGTTTTTTTACAAAATCAAAATCTGCAAGAGGCGCAATTAGATTATAACCGGAAATATCAGCCGGATCTGCCCCGATTGCAGTCAGACCAATTATTAAACGGGAGTTCTCAGTAGAATATGAGGAATTTAAAATATTACTCTGTTTCTCTTTTATTTGATTTTCCACAGAAGCATAATATTTTTTATACCATACAACATCATCAATTCCACTACGGGCAACTGATAAAATCTGCCATTCGTTCCCATATTCCGGCTCAGCCAACTGTTTCTTTATATTTTGCACAGTCGCATTATACTTTTCTATATAATTATTGGAAAGCTCAGCCTTTGATATCTGTTCAATGGCTGAATCTACTTCATCCTCTGTTGCATCCCAATCCTCTAAAACCGTCACTGCATTCTGATAAGCGGTATTTTGTTTATCACCTGTATAGTCTGCAACCGCCTTAATCAGATCATCTTTATCCGGGAAAGCAATTAATGGTTCACTATATGAAATGTTCAAATCATCACTATAGTTATAAATACCAAACTGTAAACGGATTACCGTTCCATCATGATAACTGGTTCCATCTTCTGTATCTTTCTCATATGTAATGCCAGACATTCCATATTGTGCAGACAGATTATCAACAGAAAACATGAAAGAAGACTGTCCTGTGTAATCCCCACCACTAAGGGTATTTTCTTGTGCCCTGGTGGAAATGGTTACTTCGTTTTCGTCCAGCTTTTCTTTAATCTTCTCCGGAATCCGGTCTGCTGTCCAGCCCTCAGGTTCACCACCATCTACATAACCGGAAAAATATGCACCCCAGCTACTCTCAGTAAAGACCATATTATCGCCCAGACCACGCTTTAAGATATCTTCCAGGCTTTCGGTTTCATAGTATCCAATCTTCATTGGTTCCTCTGCCAATCCCTGTCCCAGAGTAAACCGTTCCACTGTTACATATACATAACCATCATAGGCCTCTTCCGCTTTTACCTTCCAAACGCTGCCTGGAGAAATCACACTGAAAACCATTACCAGTATCAGCATCCAGGAAATTGCTTGTTTCTTTGTCTGTCTCATTGTTCCACCTTTCCTTTCTTCTCCGCCACATTTTGTTTTTTTATATTTTTTCTTTCTGCATTTCTTGCTCTTTTCACAGCAATCCGTTTTTGTTTTCTTGCTTCTGCCCTGCCATTCACTTTCACTGCCTTTACTCCCGCTGCCTCCAAGGCTCTCGGCCATGGCCCGAAATAGGACTTGATCATGGAAACCTCCATTTCTGAAAAGTCTGATTTCTTGGGATAACGTCCGGTCTCATTGAATTTTTCCTGAAGCAGTATCATACATTTTTCCTTTGTCAATCTCATACTTTTCTCCTATAACATAAAAAAGCCCTGCCTCTAAGGAAAGCAAAGCACACAACAAAAAGACATTCCGAACCACTCGAAATGAAATATACTTTTCCTTCACCCAAAAGCTAAAATGCCTGAAATATGCGAGTAATCTGGCTGAAAGGTTCTTTTTTAAAACCTTAACACAGTAATGGCGGTTGCACCGGATTCACACCGAATTTCCCTCTAATCTATTCCTGAAATCTCTCAATTATGACAGTTTTTAGGGATAGAGCAATATTCCAGTTAAATTACAACGTTTATTGTAAAAGGGAAGGTGCCAAAAGTCAATAGCAACCTTCCCTTTTACTTATTTTATAAACATGCACACATTTTTTTTAATTTCTCATAGATTTTCTTCGCATCGTAATCCGGCTCACACCCTTTTGCTGCTTCGCAGATTCTTTCCACTACATCCGGTTCTTCTTCCAATTCGCCTGCAATCGTCTGCACATCTTTTCCTTTTCTGATTTTTTTAGATACCATATCAATTAGTTTTAATTCACTTCCCTCTGCTCTTCCTTCTGCTCTTCCTTCTGCTCTTCCTTCTGCTCTTCCCTCTGCTCTTCCCTCTGCAGCTGCTTTTTCTTTTGCCGCATCTAACTCTGGTGCCATAACTGCTCTAATCAGACTTTCTCTCATTAAATCGTCCTCCTTCCATTCTTCTGCTCTGTCTATATTCGCCCGTGCCACAATCTGCACAACTGCTTCTGCTAATTGCTTCTCATCATCTTCTGTCAGCCTGCCGGCACAATCCATCAACTCCGCAAACGCTTCTTTCGATAAATCCCGCCGCAATGACTTAAGCCAGATTGCATTCCTGCTTTTTAATTCTGAGGTCACAACAATCTGGGTTGCAAACAATAAATTACCTGTTATGTAATAAATTCCCGGATACTGCCGTTCTACGCCAAAACCTTCTTCCCGCAAAGTCTTTATAAATACTCTTGGATACGCATCTTTCACAAGTGTAATGGTAATCTCTGATGCTTTGTATTCGTTTACTTTCCGGTTATCTGTCTTATAAAGACAGGCATATGCATTAACCTTATAAAATGTATCAATGGTAAGACTTTCCTCTGGCGACTTATATTCCACCACATTGTATTTTCTGAATAATTTTCCCACGGGACTGGCAAGTTCCCGGTCTGTCTCCTTCTTAATCACCAACAGATCCATCTGTAATGGTTTTTGCGTAAGGCTTACCTCCTGAATCACTTCTAAATGCATCCTATCTTCCTGTACCTCCATGTGCATCCCTGCATAAAATCCAAGATGCCATTGAATCTTCGTGTGCTCCATATTCCTCCTTATCTGACAGGAGAAAACAAAACACCGTTCTTTCATTGCACTCCTGCCTATTGTATTAAAATTAATTGGGTAAATAAAGCAAGAGTTTGAAATAACGATTAAATCGAAGACATATCGTCCTTTGAATTATAGAAACTATTTGCTTTCCATCATGTTAACACAGATAGCACAAAAACGCAACTTAAATCTTTTCTGAAATTTTTGCAACCCTTTCAAACTGCCCCGTCACATAGCCATAATTATCCGGATTATGGGGTAGTGTACAATTCGTACAATCCTTTACTCCATTTTCTAAAAATGTGGGACTGCCTCCACATCCCCTGCCCAGCACATAAAGCGGACAGTAACAGAACAGGCAGTTAAAATGTTCTTCATCTACTCCCTTGTGACAGGGAAAATATTCACATTCTTTGTTTTGAAAAAAGGAAAAATGTTTTCCTTTCCAATATGGTTCTTCCATTGTTCCACCTCCCTGTCATTTACATTATTATACCCATTCTTCTTCCTCTGTACAATATATTAAATGTAGCATTTTTCTACTTTTTTTGGTATCATTAACACAGCTATTAAATGTTTTTAATCAGGATTTAAAAGGAGCAGTCTATGAAATTACCCGGCTATTACACTTCCGGCGAATTTGCGAAAATGGCACACCTGACCGTCCGCACCATCCGCTTTTACGATAAACAGAATATATTAAAGCCTTCCTATGTGAATGAATTCGGTGCCCGTTTTTATACGGATGAGGATTTTGCGAGGCTGCAGCAGATTCTTCTATTGAAATACCTGGGATTTTCCCTAGAAGATATCCGTAACATGACCATCGGGGATTTGGATTATCATATGTTAAAAAATTCCCTGAATCTCCAACTTAAACTGGTGAAGGACCGGATTGAACAAATGCAGATGGTAGCAAAGGCCATCGAAGATACCACTGATGCCATTGACAACGAGCAGGAAATCAACTGGAGCCAGATGTTAAATCTGATTCATCTTACCAATATGGAAAATTCCCTCAAAAGTCAGTATCAGAACGCCACCAACATTTCTGCCAGGATTAACCTTCATAAACTTTACGCCACCAATAAGCAGGGCTGGTTTCCTTGGATATTTGAGCAGTGCCAGATTGAGGATAATATGAAAATATTAGAACTTGGATGCGGAAATGGTGCTCTCTGGAAAGAGAATTTTGATTTACTGCCTTCCAATGTCCATATTGTCTTAAATGACATTTCCGAGGGAATGTTAAGGGATACACGGCGGGAAATCGAATCCATTGAACACACCCATTCCAGGTTTACCTTTAATGCCTTCGACTGCCACCAGATTCCTTATGAAGATGAAAGCTTTGACCTGGTTTTGGCAAACCATGTACTATTTTACTGTGATGAATTAAATGACGTCCTTCAGGAAGTCCGGCGGGTATTAAGACCAAACGGCATCTTTATCTGCAGCACCTATGGTGCTGCCCATATGCAGGAAATCACTAATTTAGTCCAGGGATTTAACAGTCTGATCACCCTGTCCGCCGATAAATTATACCAACGCTTTGGGTTGGAAAATGGTGCCTCTTTGCTTGCACCGTACTTTTCCAATATCCATATGGATATTTATGAAGACGCCCTGATTGTTGACCAGGCAGAACCACTGATTGAATATATCCTGTCCTGCCACGGCAACCAGAACCAGTATATCCTTGACCGGTATAAGGACTTCCGGACCTATGTAGAGCGGAAGACAAAGAAAGGCTTCCATATTACAAAGTATGCCGGAATATTTAAATGCCGGAAATAATTTCTGCTGTTCCTGTGAAAAACAGAAAAATTACTTTTCCAAAAGAGATTAAAATATTTATAAAAAATGCTTGCAGGTGACGTAACGTCACCTTTTATAATGCAATCAATAACAAAAAAATGAACATTCAAACCATAATACACACAAAATAGGATTACAAAATCAAAAAGGAGGCATTTTATAATGAAGGGAATTATTTTAGCCGGTGGGTCAGGCACACGCCTATATCCACTTACCATGGTAACCTCTAAGCAGTTGTTACCAATCTATGACAAACCAATGATTTATTATCCAATGTCTGTCTTAATGAATGCCGGGATCCGCGAGATACTTATTATTTCTACGCCTCAGGATACTCCACGATTCCAGGAACTTTTAGGAGACGGTCACCAGTTTGGTGTATCTCTTACCTATGCTGTTCAGCCAAGCCCGGACGGACTGGCACAGGCATTTATCATCGGTGAGGAATTTATCGGCAGTGACACAGTGGCCATGGTATTAGGAGACAACATTTTTGCCGGACACGGTCTGAAGAAACGCTTAAAGGCCGCTGTTGAAAATGCGGAAGGTGGTCAGGGTGCCACCGTATTTGGCTACTATGTAGATGATCCGGAGCGTTTTGGTATTGTAGAATTTAATGCGGAAGGCAAAGCCATTTCCATAGAAGAAAAACCAGCAAAGCCAAAGAGCAACTACTGCGTCACCGGTCTTTACTTCTACGACAACAAGGTTGTGGAATACGCAAAGAATTTAAAACCAAGTGCCCGTGGCGAATTGGAGATTACAGACCTTAACCGCATTTATCTGGAAAAGGGGAATCTCAATGTGGAACTTTTAGGACAGGGCTTTACCTGGTTAGATACCGGAACCCACGAAAGCCTTGTGGAAGCCACTAACTTTGTAAAAACCATGGAAAGCCATCAGCACCGGAAAATTGCATGTCTGGAAGAGATTGCATACCTGAATGGATGGATTACAAAAGAAGAAGTGTTAGAAGTATATGAACTTCTCAAGAAAAACCAGTACGGACAGTATTTAAAGGATGTTTTAGACGGCAAATACTTGGATGTACTGCACTAAACTCATTTTAATATTTTTATAGATAAGGAGAACAAATTATGACTATTATTGTAACCGGAGGAGCCGGATTTATCGGAAGCAACTTTGTATTTCATATGTTAAACAAATATCCAGATTACCGCATCGTATGTCTGGACTGCCTGACCTATGCAGGTAACCTTTCTACATTGGCACCTGTTATGGACAACCCTAATTTCCGTTTTGTCAAGGAAAGCATTACTGACCGTGAAGCCGTTTACAAATTATTCGAAGAAGAGCATCCGGATATCATTGTTAATTTTGCGGCAGAAAGCCATGTTGACCGTTCCATCGAAAATCCGGAGGTATTTTTGGATACTAACATCAAAGGAACCGCCGTTTTAATGGATGCCTGTAGAAAGTATGGTATTACACGCTATCATCAGGTATCTACGGATGAGGTATATGGTGACCTGCCACTGGACAGACCGGACCTTTTCTTTACCGAGGAGACACCAATCCATACCAGCAGCCCATACAGTTCATCAAAGGCAGCAGCAGACCTCTTAGTTCTTGCTTACCATAGAACTTATGGCCTTCCTGTCACCATCAGCCGCTGCTCAAACAACTATGGACCTTACCATTTCCCAGAGAAACTGATTCCACTTATGATTGCCAATGCATTAAATGATAAACCGCTTCCTGTCTATGGAAAGGGAGAAAATGTACGTGACTGGTTATATGTAGAAGACCACTGTAAAGCCATCGATTTGATTATCCACAAAGGCCGTGTCGGCGAAGTCTATAACATCGGCGGTCACAACGAAATGAAAAACATTGATATCGTTAAAATTATCTGTAAAGAATTAGGCAAACCGGAAAGCCTCATTACCTATGTAACAGACCGGAAAGGACATGATATGCGTTACGCCATTGACCCAACCAAGATTCACAACGAGTTAGGATGGCTGCCGGAAACCAAATTTGCCGACGGTATCAAGAAGACGATCCAGTGGTATCTTGACAACAAAGAATGGTGGGAGACCATCATTTCCGGCGAATATCAGAATTATTATGAAAAAATGTACGGGAATCGTTAAATCCTGCATGAAGAACTGTAACAATTTCCAGCTTACAATTCAAATGCATTAGGAGGCAAAATATGAAGATATTAGTTACGGGTGTGGCCGGTCAGTTAGGCCACGACGTTATGAATGAACTGGCAAAACGCGGCATTGATGGTGTCGGCAGTGACATTGCGGATACTTACAGCGGTGCAGATGACGACACTGCCGTTACCACCATGCCATATGTACCCATTGATTTAACAGATGGGGAAGCTGTGGAAGCACGAATTATTTTTGAGCAGCCGGATGCGGTAATCCACTGTGCTGCCTGGACGGCAGTGGATGCCGCAGAGGATGAGGAAAACCAGCACAAAGTCCGTGGCATTAACTTTGGCGGCACAAAGAACATCGCTAAAGTATGTGCCCAGCTTGACATTCCAATGATGTACATTTCCACCGATTATGTATTTAACGGTCAGGGAACGGAACCATGGAAACCGGACTGCACAGATTATAAGCCATTAAATGTATACGGCAGCACCAAGCTTGCAGGGGAAAAAGCAGTTGTCAGCAATTTGGAGAAATTTTTCATTGTCCGCATTGCATGGGTATTTGGTGTAAATGGCAAAAACTTTATTAAAACTATGTTGAATGTTGGAAAGAATCATGACCAAATCCGTGTGGTGAATGACCAGATTGGAACTCCGACCTATACCTATGATCTGGCAAGACTTTTAGTAGATATGATTCAGACGGATAAATACGGTTATTACCATGCAACCAATGAGGGTGGCTATATCAGCTGGTACGATTTCACAAAGGAAATCTTCCGTCAGGCAGTGGAACTGGGACATACCGAATACAGTGAGGACCGCATCACGGTGACTCCTGTTACTACAGAGGAATATGGTGTCTCCAAGGCTGCCCGTCCATTTAACAGCCGTCTTGACAAGAGCAAACTTACAGAGAATGGATTTGAACCACTTCCAACCTGGCAGGATGCACTAAAGAGATATTTACAGGAAATTGAATTTTAGATTTTGATTTGACAAGGAGAGAAAAGTCATGGGACAGATTAAAGTAACCAAATGCCCGATTGAGGGTTTATATGTGATTGAACCAACCGTACACGGTGATGCCAGAGGATATTTCATGGAAACCTATAATCAGAAGGATATGGAAGAAGCAGGGCTTACGATGCAGTTTGTACAGGACAACCAGTCCTGCTCCACTAAGGGTGTTCTCCGCGGACTTCATTTTCAGAAAGAATTTCCACAGGGTAAATTAGTCCGTGTAGTCAAGGGAACGGTTTTTGATGTGGCTGTTGATTTAAGAAGCGACAGCAAAACCTACGGTCAGTGGTTCGGCGTGGAATTATCCGAAGAAAACAAAAAACAGTTTTATATTTCCGAAGGATTTGCACATGGATTTCTTGTCTTAAGTGACATAGCAGAATTCTGCTATAAGTGTACAGACTTCTACCACCCGGGAGACGAGGGTGGTCTTGCCTGGAATGACCCGGAAATCGGTATCAAATGGCCACAGCTTACAGGAAAATACAATGGTAACGCTTCCGCTGATGGCTATACTTTGGAAGATGGCAGTCCTCTTAATATGAGTGACAAAGACCAGTTATGGCTGGGATTAAAGGATACCTTTAAATTCTAGAATGCTATGGCAAACCTAAGTTTGATATAATACTACAAAAGAAAGGAATCAAAATGAAGAAATTTATAGAAGAATTTAAAGCATTTGCATTAAAAGGAAATGTTATGGACATGGCTGTGGGTGTCATTATCGGAGGTGCCTTTTCCGGTATTGTTACCTCTTTAACCGATAACTTTATTAATCCACTGCTTGTATTTCTCACAGGAGGAACCGGATACCATTTGTACAGCTGGGCACAGATTTCAGCCTACGCCTCAGCCTTTTTGTCCTCTGTTGTTAATTTCCTTATTATGGCGTTTATCCTGTTCTGCTTAATGAAAACCATTAACAAGGCACTGTCCTTAGGTAAAAAGCCGGCAGAGGAAGCCCCAACCACAAAGAAGTGTCCATACTGCAAAGGTGAAATTCCAATAGATGCCACCAAATGCATGCACTGTACTTCTGATGTGCCGGAAGAATAAATAATATTATACATTCGAAACATGAAAAGCCGGTATGCTTTGTCCTGGATATCCCAGGATAAAACATACCGGCTTTTGTCATATCTTTTATATAATTTCTCAATCACTTGACTACAATAAGGTCTTCCGAAGTTCTGCTCCGTCCTTTGCACTCAAATAAGCAGGTGCAATATCAAATACCGTCTTGCATCCGGACTGTCCTTCCTGGGACAGTTTATATGCCGCTCTTGCATAAGCTGCAATGACACAGGCTGTAAATTCCGGATTGGAGTCCAGTTTCAAACTGTACTCAATGACATGGCTGTTTTCCTGTTCCCAACCGGTCTTTCCGGAACGGATGACAAAGCCCCCATGCGGAATACCGCTGTGGTTTGCCATAAGTTCCTCTTCACTGATAAAATGAACGGTGGTGTCATAATCTGCAAAGTAGTTTGGCATAGTCTTAATCTCTTCTTCTACCTTCGCTGCATCTGCTCCATCCTCTAACACAACGAAACACTCTCTTGTATGCTTCTGTCTTGTGGTAAGTTCCGGATTCTCGCCCTTGCGGACAGACTCCAACGCAGAATCCACCGGAATGGTATACTGCTTTGCGTTCTTAACCCCTGGAATACGTCGGATAGCATCAGAATGGCCCTGGCTTACACCTTTACCCCAGAAAGTATAATCTTTTCCTTCCGGTAAAATGGCATTGGCATACATACGGTTCAGTGAAAACATTCCCGGATCCCAGCCAACGGAAATGATAGCAACGTTCCCATTCTCCTTTGCCACCTTGTCCACATGGTCATAATGCTCCGGAATTCTTGCATGGGTATCAAAGCTGTCCACCACATTGAAATACTTTGCATAGGCTGGTGTCTGTTCCGGCAGATCCGTTGCACTGCCGCCGCAAAGAATCATAACATCAATCTTGTCCTTCCAGTCCTCCACCTCAGAAACCTTACACACGCTGGCTTCCTTTGTCAAAATAGAAACCGTCTCCGGCTCTCTTCTGGTAAACACTGCCACCAGCTCCATGTCCGGATTCTGCTTAATTGCACACTCAACACCTCTTCCTAAATTACCATATCCTAAAATACCAATTCGAATACTCATATTTTTCTCTCCTTTTT
>JBJEJE010000050.1:0-17874 GCA_051877755.1 Lachnospiraceae bacterium
CCTTCTTGTGCTCACCAAAGTACTTCATACCAAGGATTGCTGCACAGTTCTGGTTGGTATCAAAATAACATAATGTCAAAGGATCGCTTAAGCAGCTGTAATCTACATCAGGACTCTCAGTTGGTGTCCACTGTGGATCAGAGAAGATATAGATATCCGGCTCATTGCCATCTGCGATTAACTTAGAATTCTTGTACATTTTAACGTACTCATCTGACATATACTGGAAGTTCAACATCCAGTTGTAAAGAAGATTCTCTTCTCCTTCTGGAATCAGTAAATGAGCCTTTACCATGAATTCCGGATCAAGACCTACGAAACAGGTTGCATGGTATAAAGTCTCCCAACGAGTCTTATAAATAGCGTCCATAACAACTTTGTCCAACTTAGCTGCATCTACACCTGGCTCACCTTTGATACGACGAGCTGCTGCGTAACGTCCTGTTACAGCACCATCATTGAATAAAAGAACCTTAGCATCTGCATCCAAACCAAATTCCTCACCACGGTATACCGGCATATCGGTTACGATGGTTCCTGGAGAGTTCTTAGCAAGGTTGTAAGCTTCCTTCAAAGTATTAACCTTAACTACATTGTTTCCGTAAAAAGCTGCTTCGATGATAGCACGGGTATTGGTAACAGCTTCCCCTGTCTTAGGGAATCCAACTTTGCCAGCACCGATTTCATCGAGTTTGTAATTTGCCTTTGTTGCCATTGTTTAACATCCTCCTGTGTTATATTTTTTTCACCAAAGTGGTTATATTGGTGATATATCCTTGTTCCACTGACCTCCCAATATCTAAAAGTCAGCCACGTTAAGTATATAATTCCCGTGGGTTGATGTCAATAGTAGAAATGCCTAATAATCGTGAAAAGTTTTGAAACAATTTTCAAAAATTAATAATCTTTTCCACGAATTTAATTATATTAAGTTATTCCCTGTTTTCTTTTTCTTAAATGCAGAATCATTCCCATCCCTGCGAAGAATCCCAACAGGGAAACAATGATTCCAACCGTAAACATCGGATATCTCATGGTAATTTCCGTATCTGTATCATACACTTCCAACAGATTATTCTGTTCCCCTATATCCTGCTCCGATTCAAAAATATCCTGATAGGCAATAGTTGTATTGACAGCAAATGAAGATTTGGATGTATCCATTTCCTGCTCCACATGAATCTGTATCCTGTTCTTATCCTGTTCTATGGTAAGGGAAACCAGCTCCCTTTCCGGAAGCTGCTCATTGGAAACCCCAAGTATCTTATTTAACAGATTCAACACTGCCTGATCCCCTGTCTCCGTGGCATGGTACATCAGATTGATACCCAGAAAATAAATATTGGGATTGTCTTCATTGTATCCTAAAAATGTCAGTTCCTTACTTCCCATATAAAAGCTGCCCAGCACATGATCCACCTTCGCAATATATCCGGTAGAAAAATCTGCATCCTCCGCAGCAAAATTCTCCGCATGTATGGTCTGCCCGTTATAATATAGCTCCGGATAGCGGTTTTCAAAATGTACCTGCTGGTTTGTCACTCCCAAAAAGGTCTCCTGCTTCGTCCGTGCGTCCGCCGGCAAATGCGTACTGTCTATGACCACCCGGATCCCGCTTTTTGCAAGTCTCACCAAAAGTGCCTCTGCTTTTTCTTTATCCTCATAGATAAATCCGGTAAGGAAAATAACACGGTAATCCTTAAGTTCTTCATAGGTATACTGATCTATCTGCTTTAAATCCCCTGCCCGGAAACAGGGATAGGTAGTAGTCATGGCATTGGCATATTTTCCAATAACAATCCCCTGATATTGGCTCACCACACCAAACTGTTCCGGCGTTTCTCTCTTAAAAAAATACGCCCCTGCCGTTTCTTCGGCAAGATGATATCCGCTCTGCTCCGCTGCCAGCAGCATTTCCTCTTTCGTTCCTCCATTTTTACCCACATACTGCTTACGGATTAACACCGTATCATTGCCAAGTTCCAGACAGCGGTCAAACAAAAATTGATATTTCCCACTTTCCAATGCCTCATTTAATAACACAATGTTATCGCCGGTCTCCGCACCCTGCCATGCCCAGCCATAGGTATAATTGACCCCGCCATCCCCACATATTCCGTAAGCCGGATAAGAACCATAGGAGCTGATATCAATGACTGCTGCCCGCTGGGTCGTCATCTCCCTTAAAATCCCTATATCTGAAATCGTATCCTCCGGTGTAATGACACTGTACTGTGGAAGAAAAAAGGATGGTGCCAGATCCAGCAATAAAACCGCCATGGCAACAGCACAGTATTTCTTTTTTAACAGCGTCCATTCCATCATGGAACAAAAGAAAAATCCGTATACCATTGGCGTAAACCGGGTCATCCAAAAAAGCTGTGAAAATGGAAGCTTACTCAATATGTTATAAGTTGCCGGTGTAGTAAATACCAAAATCACCAGCAGAAAAATAAATCCTGCTTTTTTATGTCCCTTTGCCAGCAAAATGCCAAGAATGGACAAAATGACAAGGCTAAGCCCAAAATAAAATGTATCCCTCTCTCCCCAAAGCCGGTTAAAGGGATTTAACGATGTGGAAAGGGGATAGATCAACGTGGACATCACACTGTCACCACTCTGTTCCGTTGTCACCATTCCACCCTTTAGGGACGGAACCACCCAGATTCCTGCAGTCATGATTCCCGCTGCCATAACAAACAATGCCTGAAATTTCCGTTTCCAGTCCCTGTTCCTAATTTCATCAATGGCAAGATAAATGAGCGCAGACAATCCCATAATGGCAGTCACCATCAGATGGGTAAAGGACATCAGGCACATTCCGATATAAAGTCCTATTGCCGCTTTTTTCTTCTGTTTCCGGACAAAAAGCCAGAGGAAGAATATAATATAGGGTACAATAGCCGTGGTTGTCATTTGGGGAAGATTTCCTGCACAAAAATAAATTCTTACCGTTTCCGGCATAAAAAACCAGATAACCCCAAACAAAGTCCCCAGCACCCGCCTGTTTTCCAGATTTCCCCATAGTACCCAGGGAAGACCACCAAAGAAAAAAAGAACGCCTGCCAGCAGATAATACGCTTCTAACTGTTCTCCACCGGTAATCCACAAAAGTCCTGACATGAGATAATACGAAAAGGGCGGCCAGTACCGGTATAACTGGATTCCATTGTACCATTTGAAATCAAATATTGGATACCAGTTACCCTCTTTGATACTCTCATACATCACCTCTGATTTATATAAATGTCCCCAGATATCGCCACCGGAAGGCTGCATTTTTATCAGATAAAGAAATACTGCCAAAATGCATGCACCGGAAAACAACACAAGTATTCCTATTAAATTCCTGATATTTCTCCTATTTTCCTTCATATATGCTCCTTTCATGAATTGGGGGCGTTTCGTATATCATCCAGAATAAACTCCGTAAGTGTGTTCAGTGCCTGATCCCGTCCCATTTCCTGTTCATCCAGCATACTGATAACATAGGAGCGTGCCGGGCTCTCGCTCATTTCCATCATCAGGAAAATCCAGCCCTCCTTATTCAACCGCTCCAACAGCTGGTCTTTAAAATAATGTGCACAGTTTTCCAGGGTAGGATTGATCATATCAAAAGGAGGCACTTCATTTAAAAGCTGGTTCTGATATGGTTCCATAAACTGTTCCACCATCTTTTCCACCGTATCGAACTGCACAAACTGATCCTTTCCCTTTACAACATGAAGTATAATTTCCCATGTATGAGGATGAATTTCCCCCAGCTTTCCGTTAATATATATGGCATGACGGGCATTTAAATAAAACTTGAATTTGTACTGCTGATATCTCATTGTTTTCCTCCTGTACCGGACTCAAACCGCTCAATTGCCGGTTTCTCATCTTCCTCCACAAGCCTTAACTGAATTCGGATTCCCTCTTCTTTTTCAATCTGTTCACAAATATCCGTAATTTCCTTTATCCGTTTCCCGGCTTCTGCATAAGAAGTCCGGTACGCAAGGATTACAAACTCTCCCTTTCGCACCTCACCCATAACTTCTACCGGTCTTAATATCTCCTGAATCCGTTCCATGGCATTAAATATCTCATCCTTGGTAAAATAGCGGCTGTCCATTATTACATCCAGAAAAATGATTTGCAGTGGCTTTAATTTTTTATCTTCTGATTTTTCCAACAGCATTTTAATTGTATAGATGTTATAAAATTCTGCCCCATGGGATTTAATGACTCCGGTTACCTCCTCCTTCGTCAGCATATCTGTTTTATCCCCGGTAAGGGTGCCTGTTTCCTGGGAAATGATTTCCATTTTTTCATTTCGGATATCCAGCTCCTTTTCAGTCCCCTCCAGCTTTCGCTGAGTTCGGTTCCAGGAACCCACCAGAGTCACCAACAGACTTACCAGCACAAGACTCATGACCGCCACCGCCATCAGGATATAATACTGATGTTTTGTCAGTTCTCCATCGGCTCTAACCGTATAAATATCCGAAACCACTGCCAGTTCATAGAAATCCTCTCCTGCGGAAAAAGAAACCTTTTGTATTGTTACATTCTGTTCTTCCAAGCTTTCATAAAATGCACTTTTTTTCTTCAGACTTCCCAGACATTTTGTGGTAATATCATTTTTTGCAAAAAGTACCTCATTTTCCCTGGTATAAACAAAAAAACGGCTTCCCGAAGCATCCACTTCCTTTGTCAGATAATCCACAACATCCGTATCACATTTTCCCTCTTCATACATATAGGAAATAAAGTCTGCCAGCTGCTCCACAAATATCTGCTGATTCCTCTCATACATATGAATATAATTTTCCTGGTTGTTATATAGTTCTAATACAAGTGCCGCCACCATCACCGCAATGAAGATAAATACAGAAAGACTGATAGACACCATACGGTAATGGATAGACGTATATAATTTTTTTATTCTTCCCTTTTTTCTATTCTTCATTCTCATTTACCTCGTCCTGTATTTTCTTCAGAATCCGGTTTATGCCGCCAAAATCCCTTGCCACCACATCTCCAAAGGCCTGCCATTCCTCTTTTACATTTCGTACCTTCCATGTCTGGACTCCTTTAATGGAATTAATGATGCCTGCAAACCGGAACCAGAACACAAGGAAATTAAACAGCGGAAGCAGAAATATGATATACCATTTTCTCGCATAATAGCTCCGCAGTTCCTTAAACTCCTTTAAAAACAGAATGATACAGATATACAGCAGTAAATTGGAAAGACTGTACATCAGATACATAACCAGCACCGACTGTAAAATCAGCTTCACCGGATAATTGATAAATGCCAGACAGATCAGTGCAAAATACCAGATCATTCTGGGAAAGGCAAAGGTATGGTCATACATCAACACCCGCACCACAAAATCCGAGGCAAAGCCCCTTGCCGCATGCAGTCTTTTTTTCATAAACATATGCATGACCTCCAGTTCCCCGCTCTGCCACCGCTGGCGCTGCACATAGAGATCATTTACACTTCCAATGGGGTCTACAAAAAAGATTGCATTGGGACATAGTGCCACTCTTTTTCCCATACCATCCCGTATCTGGAATGTTACGTGGGTATCCTCGCATACCGTATCCGTATTATAAAGCTGGGACTTTAAGATTGCTGATTTCCGAAAAGCAGAAAATGCACCGGAAAGCGTAAAAATACTGTTTAATTCTGACTGGAAATTCCGCCCTGCCAGAAATGCCTGGCAGTATTCCCCAAACTCCACCTTCTGAAATAAACGCAGAAAGGGATTCTTTGTCCTGTCAATCTGTTTCGGATTGGTCAGTATGGTTCCGGTGATACAGTGAATATCATCTTCATTTTCAAACATCATTACCATATTCCGGAGTGCCGATGGTTCTAACACACCATCACTGTCTATATGAATGATATATTTTCCGTTACTGTTAAACAAAGCAAGATTTAATGCCCTGGATTTCCCCTGTCTGGCATTCATCCAATTAATCATAAGTTCCGGAAAATCCTTCTGACACTGGCAAAACACCTGGAAACTGTCATCCTTTGTCATATTATTGACCAGCATGATATAGATCAGATGATTGGGATAATCCGATTCATAAACGGAACGGATACAATCATACAGGGTATTCTCGGAATTATATACCGGAATAATCAGTGTAATCTCCGGCAGAAATTCCGTCTTCACATATTTCTTTTTTATAAATTTTCTTTTCAACAGGATAAAAAAATCTCCTATTGTTGGAATGACCTCCATAATGAGTGGAATGATAATCCATGCAATCCAGAACACAATGGAGGACATAAAAAAGTTTTTAATCCCGGTCATAATGAAAAGCACCAACCTTCTGACGTACAATCTGTGGTTTCGTAAATACATAAAAATACAAAATTATAGTACAAATATAGAAGAAAATTCTTGCAAAAACCGTATGGGCAAAGAAATACATATCATTTCCAAACCAGTGGATCAGCAGGCAGATCAGAAAGATCCGTGCCACGTTAGCGAAATATATGGTGAAAACACCAATCACACTGACCACAACCTTCTCATATGGCTCATACACCGGAAAAAACCATAAAAGTGCAAGAAATGCCAATATCTCAATGACACCGGAACACTCAAAATCAATGTACAGAGAAAGGCTTTCCGCTCCGCTTTCAATAAACAGGATACCCTGCTGAAAATAGGAATCATAGATTCCTGTGGCTTCACCAAGCAGGCCCGCTGCTGCAGACACCGCTCTTTGCAAAGGTGCCACCACCAGTGGTTCCACGAGAATCATGGAAAACACAAAAAATCCCACACTGCCAAACAGAAAATACCAGACACCCATATCTGCACGTTTCATTGTAAAAAGTACATATATCCATACAATCAGTAAAAGAATTACCAGCCAGTTCATTGTATTTTCAATCCTTTTTTCTTCTTATAGTAAGCACCTGCCAGTAAACATGCTGCAAGAACCCCTGCCCAGGGTCCGGTGGAAGACCCTGCAATGGTCACTCCTCCGCCGCCAAGATTCGGATTACTCAAAGTAATGGTTCCCATTTGGTCTGCCGGTATCCCGGTAAGTTCGGATAACTTCTCAATGCTGAAAGAAAATTCGATATCATCCCCCGGCGTATCCGCCGCATGATCTGCATCATAAATCGTATAGACCACCTGGCTGTCACACTCATTATTGGAACCATATCCAATAAATACCTTCAGGTTACTATGGGATCCTTCCCCCTCAGGAATCGGGGTTCCCCAATCGATAGAGCCATTGCTCTCAGGGCGGATCTGCAAAGCAAACTGCTGTCCATTTATGGTGAGATACCATGTATGAATCTGCATTGGACCGGTATACAGTGCATTCGCCTGAAAATGTGCGTAAATCCGTTCTCCATCCGTATACATCTGTCCATAATGATTACACTGTGCATTATTACTGGAATACGTAATCTCTGTCTTTGGAATATCGTTCCAGTCATCATACATGCCATCTATCTGTATTCCGCCTGAAACAACAATCTTCTTTCCGTTATTAACAGAAGCTGCATATGCCGTAACAGTTCCAAACTGCAATACCAATACAAATACGCATAATACCGCAAACCATTTTCTGATAGGAATTGGATTTGTATGCTGCTGCCTGTTCTTCTGTATCTTCTTCATCCTGATCATCCTCTCTTTTGTAACCGGCTTCTCTGCCTTTTCTGCTCTAATATTGCGTCATAATTATTCTTACTGTTACCCATGTTTAAAGTAGGAATCAAAATACGGTCTGCCACCTGGTATACGGACAGTGGATTGTCCGAAATATCTAGCTGATACAGGGAAAAATCCGTTCCCCGAAGTTGTATCTTTACCGCTTCATAAAAGAGATTTCCCATATCCTCTACACTGGCTTCTTTTCCTGAAAATTCCGGTAATTCGTTGAGATATTTTCCCTCATATCTCTTTAAAAACCGCCTCATATGCTGGTCTACCACCTCAACATCTGCATCCTTTTCCGTATTCCGTATCCCGACATATAATACTATCGTAAATGTATGAGAATGTGCTGTTTCCTTATTGCCCTGGAAACTGTGACTGGCATTTAGATAATATTTACACATATAATAACACCGCACGCTTCCATCACCGCTTCTTTCTTATCTAAAATATCCTGTAATCATTACACGGATGCTTTCATTCTGTTCTTCCTGTCTTCTAGTATACATAATATCGGTAAATAATCAAGAAATAGTAACCATTATTAATTTAAATTTTTGTTCAAATATTACATACTCTTTTGGACAAAATGCACAAAAGCAGATTATCTCACTGATAATCTGCTCCCTCATGCTATACATCGTATTAAAATTATATATTATATTCCTGCAAGCTTCGCTAATTCCCGGATGGTGTCTTTGCTAACCATCTTGCCCTGATACTCAATCAAATTCTCTTTACTGCCTGTAAAAATATCACACGGTGCATATTTTCTAAGTATAATTGTATCTCCGTCCACGAAAATCTCCACCGGATCTTTGATATCAATATTCAGATTCCGCCTCAATTCAATCGGCAAAGTTACTCTACCAAGATTATCCAGATTCCGGACAATTCCTGTTGCCTTCATAAGCACTCTCTCCTTTCCTGCTATTTCACATTTTATAACCTTTTTCACGCCCTATATGTCCTAAATGTAGCACGAATGGATTCTAAAATCAACGAATCCACTAATTATTTTACAAAATGTTCATTTTTACAAAATTTGTATTCTAATTGTCATTTTTGCCTCATAAGTATATTATGAGACCCGGTCTACTATGACCTTTGTTTCCCTGGAGTTTGCTATGTTAAATTATCTTTGGTCCATTATGATCATTATTGGCATATTGACGGCTGCCTTCACCGGAAATCTGGAAGCGGTGAGCAACAGCATACTGGATTCTGCAAAGGATGCCATCGACCTTTTAATCGTCATGCTGGGTGTCATTGGTATGTGGAACGGCTTTTTATCTATTGCAGAAGGCTCCGGACTAACCCGAAAACTGACAGAGAAAATGCATCCCCTCATGCACTTTTTCTTTCCAAATCTTCCTGCCGCACATCCTGCAAATGATTTTATCTGTGCCAATTTTATTGCCAATATTTTAGGCCTTGGCTGGGCATGTACACCCACCGGAATTGAGACCATGAAAGCCTTAAAATCATTGGAATTAGAGCGTGGACACAGCGGAAAAAATGCCAGTAATGAAATGTGTACCTTTCTAATTCTCAACATCTCTTCTTTACAGTTAATTCCCATTAATATGATTGCCTATCGCAGCCAGTATGGCAGCCCAGCCCCCATGGCAGTGGTGGGGCCTGCCCTGATTGCCACCGGCATAACTACTTTGTCCGCTATTATACTCTGTAAAATCATTTGCCTGAGAAAGGAGAAACTGTGAAGCTGCTTAATTTTTTATCTGTTTTTTTGATTCCCTTTGTACTGTTTTATATTTTAATCTATGGACTTCTCCAAAAGAAGCCGGTTTTTGAACTGTTCATCAAAGGCGGAAAACAAGGATTTTCCACCGTCTTTGAAATTGCTCCCACCATTGTGGGACTGTTGATTGCTGTGGGAATTTTCAGAAGCTCCGGTGCCCTTGATATTTTATGTAACATTTTAAGTCCCTTAGGTGAATTATTCCATATTTCTGCCCAGGTAATTCCTCTCTCCGTGCTTAAAATGTTTTCCGCTTCCGGGGCAAATGGACTTTTATTTGACATATTCAAAACCTACGGCACCGATTCTTACATCGGCTTTACCTCTTCCATTCTGTTAAGCTGCACCGAAACCCTTTTCTACACGGTTTCTGTCTATTACATGAGTATCGACATAAAAAAGACAAGGTGGACGGTTCCTGCCGGAATCCTTCTCTCCCTTGTCTCTCTTTTTATAAGTGCCTGGATTGCAGGGATTTATCTGTCTTGAGATAATTTACTCCTCTAAAAGTGCCTGATAAATCTCTCGTTTTCCAACCCCTCTGTCCTTTGCTGCCTGTTTCATGGCTTCCTTTTTATCCATACCCTGTTTCATGTAATATTCCACATGCTCCGGAATGCTCATGGAAAGAAACGCCTGCATTTCTTCCGTTTTCACTTCTTCCCTGCTGATACCCTCGATTACCAGAACAAATTCTCCCTTTGGCTCCTGTTCTTCATAAAAAGCGATTGCACCGGCAATGGTAGTCCGGAAATTAGTTTCATGTTTTTTTGTCAGTTCCCGGCAAAGGGAAATCTTTCTATCCCCCAATACCTCATACAGATCCCTCAGTGTCTTTTTCAATTTGTGAGGGGCCTCATATATCAGGATTGTCCTTGTTTCCTTCTTAAGTTCCTCTAATATCTGTGCCCGTTCTTTCTTATCATAGGGAAGAAATGCTTCAAAACAGAAACGCCTTGTAGCCTGACCGGATATGGTAAGTGCTGTTACAAACGCAGATGGTCCGGGCAGTGATGTCACTTCAATTCCCGCCTCATGACACTGTCTTACCAATTCTTCTCCGGGATCAGAAATTGCCGGTGTCCCTGCATCCGTAATCAAAGCCACATTGACTCCCGCTGCCATTTTTCCTACTAAAACCTTAGCCTTGTCATACTTATTATACTCGTGATAACTGGTCATGGGGGTTTTGATTTCAAAATGATTCAGCAGCTTAATACTATTGCGGGTATCCTCTGCCGCTATCAAATCCACTTCCTTCAATACCCTGAGGGTCCGAAGTGTAATATCCTCCAGATTTCCAATGGGTGTTGCACATATATATAACATTCCTGCCATGCGTTGTTCCCTCTCTTATCGCTGCTCTTTCTTCGATTTTCCATAAATCTGAAATATCTCATCACTATATATATTAGGTTCTTTATATATTATAAGCGGCGGTTCCACCGTAATGCGTTCTCTTCCGCCCTTCAAGCCTTCAATCAGCACCATGGAAGGCTCTTTATCCACATAGGGATGAACCAGCCGCATCCGCTTTGGCTCAATATGGCATTCCTTCATTACTTTAAAAATCTCCGCCAGCCGGAAGGGTTTGTGAATCATAAAAAAACTGCCGCTTTCCGGCAAAAGGTATTCTGCAGCAGCAACCACATCTCTTAAAGACAATGCCACCTCATGTCTCGCTATGGTCTTTGGCTCATATAAATTCTGCAGACCATGATGTTCTGTCATATATGGTGGATTTGCCGTCACAACCTGAAAAGAAGCTGGGGAAAACAGCTTCTTTACATTCTTCACATCTCCACAGACAATATCAATATTTTCCTCCAGATGATTCAGCTCCACACTGCGCCTTGCCATATCTGCATATTCTTCCTGCAGCTCCAATCCGCAAAAAAGCTTTCCTTCCGTCTTTGCTGCAAGTAAAATGGGAATCACACCACTTCCGGTACAAAGATCCATTACCTTCTGATCCCTTTTTACTTTTGCAAAATCCGACAGAAGAACCGCATCCACCCCAAAACAAAATCCTTTGGGCTTCTGGATAAGCTGATATCCCTTACACTGTAAATCGTCTATTCTCTCATCCTCATATATCTTCATTAATCAATCTTAGAGCCGCCTTCCTTTTTCTCTAACGCCTCAAGTGCCTTTAATTCCTCATCATTTACCTTGTCATTGTTGCGGCGCTTCTTCGGCTTAAACTTCAACTCATCGGTGAGGTATTCCCGGATTTCCTTTTCTCCGTCCTCTAACTCCACAATTACCTTTACCTTCTGGCGAAGCACACTGACACTGCTGACCTCGCCTTTGAATCCGTCCACTGTTTTTACAAAATCTCCAACATTTGGTAGACGGTCATTTAAGTACTCGTATGTTTCCTGCTCATTTTTCAGACAGCACATAAGTCTTCCGCAGACACCAGAAATCTTTGTGGGATTCAGTGACAGATTCTGCTCTTTTGCCATCTTGATAGACACCGGAACAAAATCCGATAAATGCTTGTGGCAGCAAAGTTCTCTTCCACAGATACCGATTCCCCCAAGGATTTTGGTTTCATCCCTCACACCAATCTGTCGAAGTTCGATTCTTGTCTTAAATACAGCCGCAAGATCCTTTACCAGCTCACGGAAATCAATTCTCCCATCAGCGGTAAAATAGAATAATACTTTATTATTATCAAAGGTATATTCCACATCAATCAGTTTCATTTCCAGACCATGCTTGGCAATCTTCTCTAAACATATATTAAATGCATCTTTACACTTTGCTTTATTGGCCTCATTTTTTGCATCATCTTCCGCTGTTGCCTTACGGATTACTGGTTTTAATGTACTGGTAATGCTTCCTTCGTCAATCTCCCGTTTTCCAAGAACCACCTTACCATATTCCACGCCCCGGACGGTTTCTACGATAACGGCATCTCCCACCTCTAATTCAATTCCCGCTGGTGAAAAGAAATAAATTTTGCCATTGGGTCTAAAACGTACTCCTATTACTTCTATCATTTCAAATTCTCCTTTATTGTAAGCAGCATCAATTCCATTGCAATATCAAAATTCACATTTGCCTCTAAGCGGATTTTTAATTTGTCCATTGCCTCTAAAATATCTTCAATTCCTTCATAGGAAACTCTGCTGGCCTGTTTTTTCATAACTGAAAATTCATTTTTAAATATAATCTTATTCGGTGAGTTGGATATCTTCACCAACAGGATATCCCGAAACCACATAGTCATAATATCAATATAATCCGTAACGTCTAATTTGTATTTTCCCATATTCCTGACAGCTCGGATAATATCATCCATTTCCATATCCTGAATACGTCGAAGCAGCCTTACACTGTCCTCCTTAATCTCATTATAATCCGTGGAAATGGCAAGCCGAACCGCTTTTCCAAGATTTCCCTGTGCAAAATCCGTACAAAATCTTGCTTTTTCCTGATCTACACCAATCTGTTTCACCAGATACTCCATCATATGAAGCGGCTCCACCGGTTTAAAATTCAGCACAATACAGCGGCTTAGAATAGTCGGAAGGAATTTGTCCACATTATTGGTAAGCAGCATAATAACCGCATACTCCGGTGGCTCCTCCAATGTCTTAAGCAGTGCATTTTGTGCCTGTGGATTCATCATCTGTGCATCCGGCACAATATAAATCTTATATTTGCTGCTATATGGTTTTAACTCAATATCATTTACAATCTGGGTTCGTATCTCATCCACAGAAATTACACTGGGTTTTTCATGATTGATCCAGATAATATCCGGCTGGTTTCCAGATTCCGCCTGCAGGCAGGACTTACAGGTTCCACATGGATCAGGACTTCCGCTTTCACATTGTAATGTCTTTGCAACCACCGCTGCCAATGTCTTCTTTCCGGAACCCTTTTCCCCATTCAGAATGTAAGCATGTGACACTTTTCCGAGCTCTATGCTGCTCTTAAAATGTTTTACTATATCCTCATGTCCAATAATATCACTAAAATTTGCCATATCTTTATCCTTTCTCTGGATTGTATCATTAAGTATCTGCCTTGTCAGTTTGTAAGCTCCTGCTTCGCTCCCGCTCGCACTCTCTAACTGCACTGACATGGCTACGACTAGATTCGAACTTCGCCTTTGGCTCGTTCTCATCAAGTTCTCTGCCTATGTTGAGATGTCCAGGAGCATTCCCCGGATATCATCTATTTTGTTAAGAATCGCCAGATTATCTTTCTCCTCTTTTAACAACTCCTGTGCCAGGTCATCCAGCGACTTATCCACTTCTTTGACAATTCCGTAGACTCTGTGTCTTCCTCTTCGATCCAGAAAATTTTCTCTGGAAAATGCATGGGAATTGGCAGTTACTTCATTCATAAATTCCTTTACCAGACTGCGGTACCGTTTCATATCCTTAATATCCATATGCTTCGCAATCTTACTTCCCTGTTCCTCAATATCTTTCATCAGATTGGAGAGTTTTTCCTGTAATTCATTATTTTCAATATGACTTACCAGAGTAAACTTAAAACTGTCATCACCCTTTGGTGCCTGGCTTTGCTGCTCAATGGGAGCCTGCCCGGTAAGCTGGTTAATCCGCATATCCATCCTGATTCCTCTCCTTTCCCATTTATCCTAAAAAAACCTTTTTTCCACCTCTTCTACAATCCTGCTATGTATCTCTTCAATCGGCAATGAAGCATCAATTGGAAAAATACGTTCCGGATAAAGTCCTGCCAGCTGCCTGTATCCCTCCACCACACGCTTATGGAAACTTAAATCTTCCTGTTCCATACGATCCAGTTCCGCCTGATTTCTTTTACGACGGATTCCGGCATCTGCATCCAAATCCATGAAAATCGTAAGCATTGGCTTTACATCACCAAGTGCATAATTGTTTACCTCGTATACTGTATCGACTCCCAGACCTCTTCCTATTCCCTGATAAACTGCTGATGATTCCACAAAACGGTCACAAAGAACTGCCTTTCCTTCTGTAAGTGCCGGCTTGATTACTTGATTAACGAGCTGTGCTCTGGCAGATGCATATAAAAGCAGCTCTGTCATATGGCTCATTTCCTTATATTCCGGATTCAGTATAATCTTACGGATTGCCTCACCGATTACAGTACCACCGGGTTCCCTGGCAATCACAATATCATATCCTCTGCTTTCCAAATATTTTTTTAACAAATCAATCTGTGTTGTCTTTCCGGAACCATCCGGTCCCTCCATTGTAATAAATATTCCTTCCACGAATGAATCCCCTTATCTTTTTGTTCTTATATTCATATACTAAATTTTTTCCTGCGGGACAGCCATTTATTTTCTTTTATGACATTTATCATGTATTTTTGATTTTCTTCTATTGTAATTCCCTTTATGTTCAAATTCCTATCCAAAGCATCTTTTATAGACTGAAGGATTTCCCTTGATATAACCTCTCCCGGTGTCACAATCGGAATTCCCGGTGGATAAATATATATATAAGCTCCACTGGTTCTGCCAGCAGCTTCCTCCAATGGGATATCTACCCTTTTGTGCTCCCTTGCATCGGCAATGTTCATTTTCTTTTCCGGAAGTGTCTTATATAATATAGTATCGGTTGTATCTTCCAAATCCATTAACTGATTATCAATCGCCTCCATGGCCTGATATAAAGCCTCAAATGCTTCCTTCGAATCCGCCACCGATGTCATGGCAATCACAAAATCTCCACCTGCCATCTCCATCATCTGTCCGTATTCTTTTTCTAAAATGTTCCCAAGCATTACACCGTTCATGGGAACTATGTTATCCTCCTGTTTCCAGCCACATCTCTTTACAGAAAATACAAGCTTACCGTCATCATACCCATAGGCACTTTGTTTTTTGAAATCATTCTCTTCCATCAAATGAATATGAGAAAGCTGGCTAAAACGTTTCCGATACTCAGAAAGCAGTTCCTTGTAAATAATGAACAATCCATCCCTATCATAATTCATTTTCTCAATACAGGCCTCCATAGTGGCCATAAACACATAAGACGGTGATGTACTCTGGTAAAGAGATATAAATTCCTCTAACCGTTCCTGAGATACCAGATTGCTTTTCTCATGCAGAATCGCACACTGCGTCATTGCCGGTAATGTCTTATGAAGACTCTCTATTACAATATCTGCACCAAGCCGGATTGCAGGGTCTGGCACCTTTTTATAATTGGTTGTGGAAATGGTTTCATTTACATTTGCCATAAATTCAAAATGTGCTCCATGTGCCTCATCCACAATCAGGGGAATTCCTGCTTTATGTGCAATCTTAGCAATCCTCTCTATATCACTGACAACACCTTCATAAGTAGGTGATACCAAAAAAACTGCCTTTGCCTCCGGATGGTTCTTTATGGCTTTCTTTACAACATCCAGTGCCATTCCACCAAACATCCCAAATGTATCATTCCATTCCGGCATCATGTATACCGGCTTTAAGTGGAGCAGACGGATTGCGTTATATACGGATTTATGACAATTCCGTGCCACAATCAGCGTATCACCTGGTTCACATACAGCAGAGATTGCTGCTAATATGCCACTGGTAGAACCATTCACCAGATAATAACTTTTATGAGAACCATATATTTCAGCTGCCCGATTTAAGGATTCTTTAATAATTCCTTCCGGATGATGAAATTCATCCAGATTTCCCACCTCGGTCACATCAATCAAAAATGGGTTCTCAACTATCTCCGGAAATATTGTATTAAGCCTCCTTTTGTGCCCCGGCATATGCCACGGATAACAACCTTCGGTATTATATGCAGTTAGTCCATCCAATATCGGTTGTTCCATGACCTCATAACCTCACTCTGTTATACTCTTTCAACAAATGAAGATAAAGCATTACTCGCACTAAATTCGCCTTCGGCTCATTAAGTGCTCCTATTATACTAAAGCATTACTCGCACTAAATTCGCCTTCGGCTCATTAAGTGCTCCTATTATATCAAATATAGACTCAAATTGCAAAAAAATTGCATTCTTTCCCCTTCCATTTTGTAACAACTTCATCACACTATACCCGTTCGGATAAAATATTCTTATATCCCTCTCCATAAATCTCATTTGCACTGGTTATAACCATGAATGCCCTTTCATCTTCCTGCCGTACAATTTCCTGAAGCATTGGTGCCCCTCTTTTTTTAACCACACACATAATAATCTGTTTTTCCTGGTTGCTGTATCCCCCTTTTCCAGTTAAAATCGTTGCTCCAATATCCATTTCCTTTAATATCCGCTCTAACATCTGTGATGGTTTGTCTGATACGATATAAATGAGCCGCGCCTCATCCGAACCATATAAAATATAATCCATAACCTTTCCATTCAGCACAACCGTAATAAATGCATACATGGCAATATTAAAATCCCGGAATACAAAACCGGATATTGTCACAATTATAATATCAATGGTTATGAAAAGTGTACTGGTCTTAATTGCCGGATATTTACGTTTTATGATTTTAATAATAATATCCATTCCACCTGTTGTTGCTCCAACCTTAAGCACAAGACCTATGCCGGTTCCTACTAAAATACTTCCGGCAATGGCGGCCAATAACAGATTATCCGTAATCCTCGGAAACATCCCAAATACATTTGTAAACGTGGAATTTAGTGCAATTGCATAAAAACTATAAATAATAAATTTACCCCCAAATTTCCACCATCCAAGCAAAACAATAGGAACATTTATAAGAAAATACCATGTTCCCGTTGCTCCTCCCAGAGAATGACTTGCAATTACCGATAATCCCACCACTCCCCCTGGAGCCAACTCATTAGGATCTAAAAAAAGACTGATTCCAGCTGAATAAATACTGGTGCCAACTAAGATTACCAGCAATTTTCTCAAAATCAGCCGAATGCTTTCTTTTTCTTTACTTTTTTTCAACTGACTCTTCATGAAAAACCTCCAAACTTTTTTCTCTTATTAGTTTGTACAGTTTTTCCATATATACCCCATTTATACCCCATTTTTTTCATTCTAAACACTCTGAAAACAATCTAAAGCAAAAAAATAAAAATGCCATAAACCCTAATAAATTCAAAGTTTACAGCACTTTTACTGTTAGAGGCGCCAACCAGATTTGAACTGGTGATAAAGGTGTTGCAGACCTCTGCCTTACCACTTGGCTATGGCGCCATATATAATATTATATGCAGATAAAACAAAATGTGATTATGTTTTATCAAAACTCCCCGAGTAGGGCTCGAACCTACAACACCACGGTTAACAGCCGTGTGCTCTACCATTGAGCTATCAGGGATTATGATACATTTCCATGTACCTTCAGAACTTCATACAAAGATGGGAAACATCGAATCAACATATGTTACGATTGCAACTCTGCTCTGCATACCTTTCTACTAAACTCGACTTCGTCTCGTTAAGTATCCAGGC
>JBJEJE010000051.1:0-3460 GCA_051877755.1 Lachnospiraceae bacterium
ATCGAACAGCTTCTGAAGGAGTGGTATGAGAAGCAGGAATACAGCAAGCAGGAAATCCTTGGCAGCAGTCGTGACAGAGCAAGATAATGGAATGGGGGTAGTAGCGATGAGCAGAGAATTATCAACATATGAAGCAATGGGTGGCACTTATACAGAGGTGGATGGAGTGTTTTATCCGAATATTGTGGTTTCGGAAGAAGCAGATGTGTGGATTGGAAAATATGGTCTGTTATGGATTGATTATATGAAAGCCAATCATGCAGAAAGGTACAGGCACCATATTCGTATGGGAACCTTGAGTGCCAGAGCTTTTGAGCTAAATGAAGAGGCTTATGAAATGCTGGAAGGAATCGTGAATCAGTATCTGGCAAAGCATAAGCCACAGAATTCAGCTTCTACAGTGGAAATGTGGAGGCTTCGGGAACAGGCAAAACAAATGGCGGAAGAGGTCGTGCTTAGCGACATTGTACGCCAGTATCATTAGAATTTGGAGGATTTTAGTATGAGAGAGATTAGAGAATACAATATGAACGGAACTATTATTTTGGGCGTGGATAATGGTTATGGTAATGTGAAAACTGCCCACAGAGTATTTCCTACGGGAATTGTGAAGTGTGACAGTGAACCGGTGCTGAGTAAGGAGTATATCGAATATGATGGTGCTTATTTTATTATTGGTGAAGGTCACAAGGGCTTTGTTGCAGACAAGCAGGCGGATGATGATACTTATATTCTGACTCTTGCAGCGATTGCAAAGGAGCTTGAGGCAAGAGGACTTACAGAGGCTAGAATTCATCTGGCGGTGGGACTTCCTTTGAAGTGGGTACAGGCACAGAGGGACAGCTTTAAGCAGTATCTGACCAGAGAAAGATATGTTTCCCTGAAATACAGAAAGGTAAACTATCTTATCGAAATTGTTGATTGCACGGTCATGCCACAGGGCTATGCGGCTGTTGCAGAGAATTTGAAGGATTTCAAGGGAATGAACCTGCTGGTGGATATTGGCAACGGTACTATGAATGTAATGTATCTGAATAACGGCAGACCGATTGAAAGTAAGTCATGGACAGAAAAACTGGGGGTGAATCAATGCTTTATCCGTATTCAGAATCGAATAATGGATAGGACCGGAACAAAATTACCAGATGAAATTATCAATGATTTCTTAAGATATGGCGATGCGGATGTAAGTGAGTCATATTTATCAGCGATGAAGCAGGTTGCTGAACAGTATGTACAGGAATTGTTTCAGAAGCTTCGGGATTACGAGTATAACGAGGATTTGATGAAGCTGTATGTTATGGGTGGTGGCGCCAAGATGGTTGAGTTGTTTGGAAAGTACAATCAGGACAGGACAACCTTTAACCATGATATCTGTGCAAATGCCAAGGGGTATGAATACTTCTGTTATATGATGCTTCGTCAGAAGATGCGAAAGTAGGTGATTAGATGGCTGTTAGGAATCATAATTTCCGATTCAATGAGGAAAAAGAGGAGGAAAGAAAGGCGTGGGATATCCTTCACTCAAGGGATGTGAAAGAGGACTTTCGCTCTCAGAATGAATTTGTTATAGCTGCCATCAATGACTACTATGCAAGGCATCTTGCTCTCAAACGAGATCCCTATCTGGAATCGAGGGAGAAGGAGGATGCATTTGTAAAAGGAATTATTGAGGCAGTAGAGCAAAAGGTACTTGATAATCTGCCGGGGTTGGCGGGCATGTATATGATGCAACAGCAGTCTCTTTTATCCGTGTTGGGATTACAGGGGATGGTGCCTGTACAACAACAGGTGCAGGCACCAATGCCGCAGATGGTAGCAGGAATGCAGATGTCAGGGCAGGTATCAGCATCCGTACAAGAGTCGGATCAAAGGAAAGAGGCTATGGTTGGCGGAGATGGATGTGGAAAAAGAGATTACACTGAGGAGGATGAGAAAAAGTACCAGATAGAACCTGATATTAACGAGTTCCTTGATTTCAGTTTTTGTGGTGAATGATAGCAGATGGCTACAAAACTTTTGTAAATAAAAGCGATGTAGCATCAGTTGTGAGAGAATATGTAGCCATAATTGCAGTAGGAATAAGTGGTGCCGGAAACGGCAAATTATGTAGCCAATTAAATACAGCTATTAGCTTTGATGAAGCCATGTATCTTTTCGAAGGTATATGGCTTTTTCTGTATTTGCTAAAGATAGATTTTTTATCCAGCCCTCGGCGTTTGAGAGCGAAATACACCCATCGCACAAAACTTCGTTTTGTACTCTGTGTATTTCGCGATTGCATCGAGCTATTACGCCGGATACGGCAACGGGTTCGTAAACGGATGCCTATGCATCCACTCACATTAAGCATTAGAAGGGAGATGATTAGGATGCCGAGAAATTCATTTGTGCAGATGAATAAGCTGACCAATGTGTCAGGCAGAATTACTTATATTTCAAGTAAGGCAAAGCAGGAGAATTTGTATGCTACTTATACTACGGTTTCGGAGCGGAGTTTTTGGAGAGAACTGGCGAAATGTAACCAGGAAAGCTTTCGACAGAGTGGGACAGAGGGAAAGTGTATTGAGGCAAGGGAACTGATTATAGCGTTGCCGGAGTCTTTTGTATATTATGAGCCGGAATATTTGCTTAGGCGATTTACAGACCATTTTAAGCAGAATTATAAGGTGGAATGTATCTCAGCACTGCATCATAACAAGCGAAAGACCAATTACCACATTCATCTGATATTTGCAGAGCGCCAGCTTTTGGATAAACCAATTGAGAAGATTGCCACCAGAAATATGTTTTATGACGAGAAAGGTAAGCATAGGCGTACCAAGAAGGAAATCTTGGATGAAGCCGGGAACATCCGTAAAAAGTGCAAGGTTATCAAGAAGGGAGAAGTGTACGAGCGGCATCTGTTTACTACGAAAAACGAACTGTTTAAGGCTGATGGATTTCTGAATGAGGTAAAGCGTCTATATACGGATCTGATTAATGTCTGTGCCATAAAGGAAGAGGACAAACTTCAGGTGTTTGACAGGAATGGGATGTATCTTGCTACCAAGAAGATTGGTAAAAACAATCCCAAGGCAGCAGAGATAGAAGCTGATAATATGGAGCGTGTCAGATGGAATCAGGCAGTAGACAGAGCATTGATATCGGGAGTTGCCAAAGAGGATATTTTAGATGTGAAGCGTGAAAAGATATCGAAAGAGATTAAGCATTCTATTGAATTATATGGGAATAATCCCTCTTTTCTGGTTGGGATTATCAGACTTGCAATAAAAGCATTGGAACTGCTTATATCCAAAGTATTACTTGCAGCAGCTAAAGTGGTTGAAAGAGTTGTGGATAATGTTCATGAGACGGTTGTGGAGAGAGTTGTTTCGATGCCAAAGGACGAACCTAAGTTAGATTCAGAAGTGCAGGAAAAGGTGCAGCTTCCTAAGAAGCCGATAGAACCCTTGCTGTT
>JBJEJE010000052.1:0-15434 GCA_051877755.1 Lachnospiraceae bacterium
GTTTAGAAGAGAAAGTATAGGAGGACAAGGATTCCAAGTATGATGCGGTACCACCCGAATACCTTGAAATCGTGTTTTTTAATATAGCCCATTAAGAATTTGATTGCCAGAATGGACACTGCAAAAGCTACCACCATGCCTACAATCAAAACTGCCAGTTCCGTTCCGGTAAATGCCAGACCGAATTTTAATAGTTTGATGAAGCTGGCACCAAACATAACCGGAATGGCAAGGAAAAATGTAAATTCAGCTGCAATTTCCCTGGAAGTTCCAATCAGTATACCACCGATAATGGTGGAACCGGAGCGGGAGGTTCCGGGAATCAGGGAAAGTACCTGGAATACGCCAATCAGAAAAGCATCCTTGAAGGATAATGTCTGCAGGGAGTTGATTCTAGGGGCACGCTTTTTATTATAGTTTTCGAGAACAATAAATACGATACCATAGAAAATAAGTGCAATGGATACAACCGTTGCATTGTGAAAATGTTCCTCCATCCAGTCGTCCAGCGGGAGCCCGATTACCATTGCAGGTATGCAGGCAAATACGATTTTCAGCCACAGGATGATTTTGTCCATATAGCAATAGTTGTTGCAGAAAGATTGAAGGCTTTTTGCAAATCCGCTGTCTGCCTGTTTTGCAAACCAGCTTTTTTTCGGAGCATTTTTCTTAGTGTGAAATGGCCATAATTTATCCCAGTATAGGACAACAACTGCCAGTATGGCGCCAAGCTGGATTACCACATTGAACATTTCCATAAAGGCGTCACTTTGGTTGAGTTTAACAAATTCATCTACCAGGATCAGATGTCCGGTACTGCTGATGGGAAGCCATTCTGTAATACCTTCTACAATACCTAATAATAATACCTTTAACCATTCAATCAGATTCATATTTATACCTCGTTTTATATTATATTTTTGCTGGACGGAAATCATGCAGCAATTTATGCTTTTGAAAGTGCATAAATAGATTATCCCATTTTTCAGGCAAAAGGGCAAGAGAAATAAAAGCAGATTGCAGATTAATTAAAGTATTCATATACGGTTTTTGAAATCTTCTGTATATTGGGGATTGCAGCACCGCAGTTGCTGCTCATGACGCAGATGATATAAGTACGGTTTGGAGAATATACGATGGCGGCATCATGTTGTACCTCGTTGGTATCTCCGGTTTTGTTGGCACATTTGGTTCCTTCTGGAAGACCGGCTGGAATTTTATTAATGTGAGTCTGATTTAACAACAGATCCAGAAACTTGTCAGAGGATTTCGGACTTACACATTTTCCTTTATATATTTTTTCCAGGAGCATACCACAGTCCTCCACGGTGGTATAATTTCGTCCCGGAGAGGAAGGAGCTTTGTATTTGGTAGGTACCAGAATGGAAGTGATGGTGGTATCCTGATAACCTTCTTTGTCAATATAATCCTGGATAATCCCTCTGCCCGTGACATGATTGTGGTTTGGAGCGCAGTTCATTACCATCAGGTTAAATGCATCATTGTCGCTGACGGATATCATTTGTGCAAGTAAAGAATCTATATTTTCAGTTTCCTCCAAGGTTCCTTTTTCTATCAGATCATAAGCAGCCGCAGCACAGTATAACTTGATCAGACTGGCAGAAAAATGCTGGACATTATTAATGGAAAGATATTCATCATTCTCGATATCCTTTACATAGATTGACCAGGTTCCGGAGTATCCTGCAGTCATGTCCTCAAGCGTGTTTTTTAAATCGGCAAGACCTTCTTTGCTGCCGGACCTGCCTACCGAATCATTTTCCGTGCCATCGTTGCCGACATAAATGCCGTCAGGTGTCAGCGTGTTTGTCAGAACATAGCCGTTTCCGCCCACATATTTATCATCCACCCATTGGTTTGTCAGCATAATGCCATTGTCATCAAAATAGTACAGCTTTCCTTCTATCTGCAGCCAGCCGGTTACCATGGTGCCGTCTTCCCTGAAATAATAACAGGTATCATCAACGTTAAGCCAACCGGAAAAACGGCTTTTGTTATTGGTCAGATAATAGGTATTGCCGTTGATTGTAGTAAATCCGGGCTGGGGTTCCGGCAATTCAAATATGTTAAAAACCCCCGTATCTGCGGAGGTTTGTGTGGCGTCTTCTGTGCTGCTCATATCAAAATGCTCAGAGGAATCCAGTTCCTTGAATACTTCTGTTGTAAGTTCAGTTGATATTGCCGTTGTTATATCTTGTTGCGTTGTAGTATCTTCCTTTGAAGAGTCTGGTACAAAGATAGACAGAAGAAAAATAATCACAACAAAAATGAAGGAAACAATTACAATCATTTTTGTGTTCGCTTTACTGATATCAGGATATCCAACCTGAGCTTCCATGTTTTCGGCATCGGCGGATTGTTTTGTGTCTGTATTTTCTGACTGCTTTCCAGAGGTGCTTGTATTCTTTTGTTCTGTTTTTCTATTTCTTTGAGTATCTTTTGTTTTCTTCATGCCGATCACGTATCCTTTATATGGGTTCACCTTAAGAAAATCTTAAGAAATACAAAAACTATTATATATAAAATGCTTTTGGCGTGCAAGTATAGAAACAAAATAAACTATGAAAAAAACGTGAACAGATACATTATAAAAAGTTAAATTTGAAAAGGAGGAAAACGTACCATGTCAAGTTATTTGTTGCAGCTTATGGTTTATAAGTGTAAAATGGAACAAATGATAGGAGGTAGCGATCTATGAAAAAGACATTGATAGTAGTGGATATGCAGAATGATTTTATTGATGGTTCTCTGGGGACGAAGGAAGCACAGGCAATTGTGGAGAATGTCAGAAAGAAGATCAAAGCATATCAGGAAACGGGTGGAGAAATCATTTTTACAAGAGACACGCATAGAAAGGATTATCTGAATACCAATGAAGGCAGGCATTTACCGGTGGAACACTGCATTTTTGGAACGGAGGGTTGGAAGATTGCAGACGGTTTAGAGGTGCCGAATGCAAAATATGTGGATAAACCTGCCTTTGGTTATACGAAATGGGAAGATTATGATTTAGAAGAGGTGGAACTTGTGGGACTTTGTACAGATATCTGTGTGGTATCCAATGCACTAATCATTAAAGCTGTTTATCCGGAAATAAATGTAACAGTAGATGCGGGCTGCTGTGCAGGTGTCACTCCGGAAACCCATAGAGCAGCTTTGGAAACCATGAAGATGTGCCAGGTCAATGTAATTGGGGAATAATAGAAATAATTGAATTTAAATGAATGTTATATAAGAACCTGTCGTGTGAACGAAATTGTTTTGCTATTCCTGGGAAACAATCCTGTTTATACGGCAGTTTTTTACTGCTTCAAAATAAATATATGACAAAAAGTAAAATATACTTGACAAAATGTAATATCAAGAATATACTATGGAATATCAAGACCGGTTACAGGGAAATGGACGCATGGAACTGTGCAGGGATTTGCCTGACAGTGGATGTTGGGTATCTGATGTAAATGAGAACTAAACCAGGAAATTAACAAGAGGGAGGTTTCAGTATGAAGCTTGAAGTGAGAGATATTACGAAATCCTTTGGCGACAAAGAGATTTTAAAGGGCATATCCTTCTCCGTGGAAAGCGGGAAGGCACTAGGTCTGCTTGGAAGAAATGGTGCAGGTAAGACCACCACCATCCGGATTTTGATGGATGTGTTCCATGCAAACAGCGGTGAACTGCTGTTAGATGGTGAGAAGTTTGATCCGAGAAAGATGCAGATTGGTTATCTGCCGGAGGAAAGAGGTCTTTATCCAAAGCGTAAGATATTAGAACAGATGGTATATCTGGCAAGATTGCGTGGCGTCAGCAAGAAAGAGGCAATCTGTAATGCAGAGAAATGGTTAGATCGGATGCAGGTAATTCAGTATAAGGATAAGCTGCTAGAGACATTATCCAAAGGAAATCAGCAAAAGGTACAGCTGGCATCCACATTGGTCTGCAATCCGGATATCGTGATTTTAGATGAACCGTTCAGTGGCCTTGATCCGGTGAATTCCCAGATTCTGCAGGAAGTGGTAAGAGACTTGATTGCAGAGGGGAAGATTGTCATTTTCTCCAGCCACCAGATGAGTTATGTGGAAGAGTTTTGTGAGGATGTGGTCATCATCAATCACGGTGAGGTTGTGCTAAGTGGTAATCTGGCAGAAATCAAGCGGGAATTTGGAAAGGACCAGCTTGTGATTGGAGGAGTTGGCATTTCGACCGGGGAGATGGAAAGTATTGTGAGCAATCAGTTGTCTGACTGTGTGGAAGTAACCGGACACACGAAGGAAGATGTGATTGTGAGACTGCAGGGTGGATTTACCAGAAATCAGCTATTAAAGAAGTTAACAGAATTAGAGAATTTTTCGGTGGAACATTTTGAGACCTATAAGCCGTCGTTAAATGATATTTTTGTTGCAAAGGTGGGTGAGGAAGAATGAAACGTTTATGGACTGTATACCAATTTGAATTATTGAGTTATATCAAGAACAAATCTTTTATGATTTCCACGATTTTACTGGCAGTGGTGTTAGGGGCAGCCACTTTCCTGCCGAGATTTTTTGATATGTCAGATCTGCTTGGAATTGAGGAAACGGTGGAAGACAGTGAAGAGGCATCCAAAGAGGATGAGGATGGAATGGAGCAGCTGGGAATTGTAGATGAGAAAGGCTATTTTACAGAAAAGGCAATTTTAGAACAGGCATTTCCGTATGCAGAATTTACCTTTATGGATAGCAAACAGGAACTGGAAAATGCCGTGAAAGAGGAAGAAATCTCTGCGGGATTTTTGGTGGAAAGTGACACAAAGTATCAGTATTATGTGCTGAACCGGGATATGTCGGATGAAAACCAGATGATATTTAATGAACTGCTTTCCATGATTCATAAGCAGATTTATTGTGGGGAGCAGGGAATTGATTATGCTTCCTTTGTGGCAGAATACGAGGCACCGGTTGACTGTGAGGAGAAGGTGCTTGGAAAGGATGCTGCGGATAATTTCTGGTACTGTTATGCCTTGGTTATTGTGATATTTATGGTTATTATCATGTATGGTGTCATGATTGCCACATCCGTTACCACGGAAAAGAGCAACCGTTCCATTGAAGTTCTGGTGACCAGTATTGATTCAAAGTATCTTTTGTTTGGTAAAGTGTTTGCCGGGGCAACCGCTGTGGTGGTACAGCTTGGACTGATTCTTGGAGCAGCACTTGTGGGATATGGTGTGAACCATACTTACTGGGGCGATAAACTGGATATGCTGTTAGATATTCCGGCACCGGTATTAGGAGCCTTTGCAGTATTTGGAATTGGCGGATTTTTGTTCTATGCATTTTTGTATGGTGCTATGGGAGCACTGGTTTCCAAGACAGAGGATATCAATAAAACTGCCGGTAATCTTCAGATGATTATTATGATTGTGTATTTTGCGGTATTGTTCCAGTTGGAGAATCCAGATGGCATGATCATGAAGGTCTGTTCCTTCCTTCCGTTTTCTTCCTATTCGGCAATGTTTGTCCGGATTGGAATGGGTTCTGTGGAATTGTGGGAGGTCGTTGTGTCAGCAGTTATCCTGTTTGCTTCCATCTTTGCAGCGGGATGGATTGCAGCAAAGATTTACAGAATGGGTACCTTGCGGTATGGAAATCCGATTAAGTTTACAAAGGCTTTGAAGGATGCCCGGAATGTAGAGTGATGGGCAGCCATTGCGCAACTCTGTTTTTGGAAAAATACGTTGTACAATTATAACAAAAACATTTTCGGCACGCTTGCGCTCCGTCTCAAACGCAACGGTACTAATGCCTTAAAATACAAGGCATAAGTACCGGCGTTTTCAAAGGGCACGAAAATATTTAATTGTTATAATTGCACAACTTATGTTTTGAAATAATGAGAGTTGCACAATTGCCTGCATGTTAGAATAGATAAGAAAGGAAGGCTCGGATATGAAGAAGAAAAAGACAGTCCGTATTCTGATTGGTATATTGGTATATATACTTACTGTGGTTCTGATTTATATGGCTTTGGAGAAGAACGAGGATTCAGTGGAGGAAGAGACTAAACTGGAGCAGATGGAAACACAGGTTTCCGTAACAGATGGCGTGGCAAGTCCGGATAAAGAAAGCAGGGAGATTCAGATTAGGGAGGATGATGCCTATCGTTTCTATGTAAACTGCAAGCCGGAGCAGGAGGGAATCCTGACGGGCTGCAGAGTGCTGGACAAAAAAGGAAAGATTGTATTTGCCTGCAGTGCAGAAGAAGTGGAAGCGGAATCTTCCGATCTGGAACTGATGGCAGGAACCTATACCGTTGAATTCTGGTATCTTACCAGTGAAGAAGCCTGGAAGCAGTTTATGGATGATGCAGATATGGAATCAACCGGAGAGAGTGAGTACACCTTTCTGGAAAATGGAGAGTGGAATATCCGGTTAGAGTATGGATTTGGGAAAGCCGAAAATCATACTCCGGCTTATTTTCTTGGTATGGCTTGTGGAGTGATTGCGGGGCTTGCTTTTGTTGCACTGATGATGTGGCTTATCCGGAAAGCAGGTGGTAAATTTGGCTGCAAGAATCAGGAGAATTCCTTTGATGAACGTCAGCTGCTGGCAAGAGGTCAGGCATATAAATACGCATTTTTTACAATGCTGTGCTATATATCCATTGTGGGTCTGTTGAAGGAACTGGCAGATGTAACATTATTTATGTCTTTTGCGGGGATGTGGATTGGTGTCTGTCTTTCTATTGCTGTATTTGCTATTGTCTGCATTTTGAAGGACGCTTATATGAATCTCTATGAAAATGCAAAGGGTATAATCATGATGTTTACTGCCATAGGTCTGATGAATGTGGTGGTTGGTATACGAATTTTTACAGGTGAGAAGCCGCTGGTGGAGAATGGAACTCTTTCCATGGATTCCATTAATGGGATTACCGGTATTTTATTTCTTATAATTATGGTTGTGTTTGTTGGCAGAGTCATTTATAATAACAGGCAGTTAGAGGAAGATGAGGAGTAGCCTATGAAGAATCTGAAAATGAAATCTGCCCGTGCTGCTCTTGATATGTCACAGCAGGATTTAGCGACAGCGGTCAATGTTTCCAGACAGACCATTAATGCAATTGAAAAGGGAGACTATAATCCCACCATTAATCTGTGCAGGGCAATCTGTAAGGTGCTTGGAAAGACATTGGATGAATTGTTTTGGGAAGAATAAATGTAAGTTTCTGTCTTCTGCTGCAGGATTGGATGGAAGTGCATAAGTACAGTAGAAAAGGCAGATCTGTTTAATATACCGGTTAATGAAAATGTAAACTTTGATGTTCTTTAAATAGTTCTTTATATAATTCTTCTGCATTCCAGAATATATTATGTGGAGTGATAACAGCCTTCAGACCGATTGGTGGTATGGAGGCTTCTTTATATTTTGCTAAAAAAGCATCTACCATATCAGAATCCATGCCAGAAAAGAGCATCATTTCCGATGGGAAATCCGGACCGGTGTAGGTTCCATTTTCTCTGTTAAAACCGGAAATTCCTGCAAGATATCCTAGTTTCTGGTTGTAGGAAGAGGGTTTTATCTTGATGGTCTGCAATTTGAGACTGCGGCAGACTGCTTCGATCTGCTTTACTTTTCCTGGTTCTACATGAAATAAAAGAATATTGCCTATGTTAGCCATGTTCTGGTGTCCTTTCTGTTGTTAAAATGAGTTCTGTTTTTTCCTGTGTATATTGTATCCATTTTAAAAGAAAATGTCTTTGTGCAAAGTTACTATAAAAATTAGCTATTTTTATGGCAGAAAAAACATTGTGCACAAAGGAATATATTGGTATAATACTTTTAAGTATACTCAAATACTGGGAGTCTGCGTATTTTTGGAGTAATAAAACAGTATGACAGATTACCGTATTGTAAAGGCGGGTGATAAAATTCATGAGATACCATTCGAAAATTACATATACCATTATAATGATGGCATTTTGTTTTCTGGCGTTTTTTCAAGGAGGACAGGTACAGGCTGCAGGTGATACATCCGTAAAGGTAACCGGAACCTGTAATTATGACTATGCTTATCAGGTGTTAGAGAAGGTAAACGAGGAACGGGGAAAGACAGGAGCAGCCGACCTTACAATGGATAAGGAACTGCTGGAGGCGGCGATGCTGCGAGCGGCGGAATGTGCGGTTTCATTTGATCATGTAAGGCCCAATGGAACAGTTTGCTTTACTGCCTGTGATAAGATGTATGGCGAGAACATCGCATATGGATATGGGACGCCGGCTGCTGTTATGAATGGCTGGATGAATTCTGCCGGACATAAAGGAAATATTCTCAATACGGCATACAATTCCATTGGCATCGGCTGTTTTACATATAATGGAGGAATATACTGGGTGCAATGCTTTGGTTTTGTAAAGGGAGAAGCCGTTTCCAATCCTGGTAATAACAAGAGTACCTATCAGATATCCCTGACGGAGTCGGAAGAGAGCAAACTTTTATCTGCTGCAAGTGAGGAATCCGAAGCGTCAGCGGATGAAGATACAGACCCGCTGAAGACAAAGGTATCCGGGTTTAAGGCATCGGCTGGTACGAAAAAGCTTACTCTGACATGGAAGAAAAAGAGTGGTGTTACCGGCTATCAGATCCAGGTGGCTCCCAATAAGTCATTTAAGAATGCAGAGAGCTATACGGTAAAGGCAGGAACCGTCAAGAAGACAATAACAAAATATAATAGCAAAAAACTGACAGCAAAGAAGAAATATTACATACGGATTCGTGCATATATAAGCACAAAGGATTCAAACGGAGAAACCGTTAAGAAATATAGTAAATGGGCGACAATTAGCAAAAAAACAAATTAGCAGGGAGGATCTAATGTATGAAAAAAGGAAAAGTAGCAATTAGGAAAAGAATTGGTGCCTGGCTGCTTGCACTGGTAATGGTGGCAAGTCTGGTAACGGTGCCGGCAAAGACGGTGGAGGCGGAAACTGTATCAAATGCAACAGATTCATCAAAGCCGGTATATGTGGAGTTTATTTTGGATTCGAAAAACTCTACAGAGAATTATAATCAGTATGATATGAAGTTGTACAATAATTCGGAAAACACAATTTGCGATTGGACGATAACTGTGCAGTTTGCAAGTGATCCGGGTTGGAATGCCGGCTGGAATGGTGCAAGTTATGATTCTGAATCAAAGACTATGACAATTCAGACATATGGAGAAAGCACATGGGATAATGCAACAATCTACACAGGAGAGTATGGCTCTGGAGCTGGTTTTCAGGTGAAGGCGGGAGCATTGGGTTCTGCAACAGTGACAGTGACATATAGTACAGGAGAATCTGCTTCTGGTCCTTCCACTTCTGGAGGTTCTTCTGGTGGAGAAAACAGTGACTGGGAAGTGGAAGACGAAACAGTAAAATTAAGTTATACCCATGAAGACCAGTACAGTTCTTATATAGAGTATAAGTTTACAGTACAGAATACAGGAAGTAGTGCGGTTTCTGGTGATTTAGTGATTACATTTGATCAGACGAGAGAAAAAAATTGGTGGACATCGGATTATACCATTGGATTAAGTGGTAATACATTGACTATTTCTAATTTAAATGTTCCGGCAAATGGAAGTGTTGGTTCGATTCAGGTACAATTAAAGCCATTAGGAGCAAATATCACTTCTGTTACTTTTGCTGGCAAGAAGATTGCAGCAAGTGGTGCTACAGCAGGAAGTGGTGGCTCAAGTGGAGGCTCTTTAACAGATACTACAACAGATTTGAATTTGGATATTGATTACAATTATGCAAAGTTATTGCAGGAATCTTTATATTTCTATGATGCAAATATGTGTGGACCAAATGTTGGAGAAACCACTGGGCTTGATTGGAGAGATGATTGTCATACCGCGGACCAAACAGTTACATATAATGGAAAGCCTATTGATGTTTCGGGTGGTTTCCATGATGCTGGTGATCATGTGAAATTTGGTTTGCCACAAGGATATTCCGCAACAGTATTGGCATTAAGTTACTATGAATTCAAAGAAGCATTTGATGAATTAGGACAGACTGCACATTATCAGAAAATAATGGATTATTTTTGTGATTATTTTGTTAATTGTACGGTATATACAGATGATAATACCAGTGTTGAGGCATTTTGTTACCAGGTGGGCGAAGGTAATTCTGATCATGGCTATTGGGGTGCACCAGAAACACAGACAACCGATCGTCCGGCATATTTTGCAACAGCCAGCAATCCGGCAACAGACGAAGTAAGTGTTGCAATTGCTGCTTTGGCACTCCATGCGAAGAATTTTCCAACTAGTACAAAGTCCGCAACTTATTTAAAAACGGCTAAGGATTTGTTCACTTTTGTAAAAAATAATAGTAACAAGGGCTGTGCAACAGAAGGTGCAGGCAGCTTTTATAGTTCCAGCGATTGGAAAGATGATTATTGTGCTGCTGCTGCTGCACTTTGGGTGGCAACAGGTAAGACAAGTGGAAGTGAATACGAAACAGAATTAAATAGTTATTATACATCGGGCAATATCAAGACCGGATGGGTTCTGACATGGGATAATACATGGGCAGTGGCATCTGTATTAAAAGAGGATTGGAATACTGTTAAAACTTTTGCAAGCTATGGTAATACCAATACAGCACAGGGCTTTAAGCTTGTTGATGGCTGGGGATCTGCAAGATACAATACAACATTACAGTTCCTGGGCTTGGCATATGACAAGGGAAATGATAAGTTCTCCACTGAAAATGGTGATTTTGGCAGCTGGGCAACGGGACAGATGAACTATTTACTGGGAAATAACAATAACAAGCGTTGTTTTGTTGTAGGATATAATGAGAATTCCAGTCAATATCCACATCATAGGGCGGCTTCGCGATCTTCAAGTGCTAGCGAAACAAATAGTGAACATTATACATTGCTCGGAGCTTTGGTTGGTGGACCAAGTGATGCAAATGATACATATGCAGATGATCAGGCAGATTATAATTGTAATGAGGTGGCACTGGATTATAATGCCGGATTTGTAGGAGCTGCGGCTGGATTATACTTACTTCATAAGAATAATACAGAGATAAACAAAGATTTAGCGACGGAAAGTGAATTATCAGCTATTGGTGTCAAAACATACTATAGTGCAACTCCGGCAGTAGATGCGACGGGTGTTACAGTGGATGCAAATAGCATACCTGAGAATTTAGCAGTGGGTGAGACGGCAAATTTAACTGCAACGGTAGCACCAGTGGGTGCAAGTCAGACTGTTACCTGGGATTCTGATAATACGGATGTAGCAACTGTATCGTCAAAAGGTGTAGTCACTGCAGTAGCACCAGGTTCCGCAACCATTACAGTTACCACAGCAGATGGGAATTTTACAGATACCTGTAATATAACCGTAACTAAGAAGACGATTACATCCATAACCTTCCCAACCGTTTCCGGAAGTGTTACGGCAGGAACTGCTTTGAAGGATGTTACACTTTCAAAGACTTCCGATGACTATGGAACCTTTGCTTGGAAGACTCCGGAAACTACAGTTACCGGAGCAATGACGGGTGCAGATGTGGTTTATACGTTGAAAGATTCTGCCAACGTCGAGATTGCTTCCACAGTTGATGGGGTGAATGAGGCTGGAACAACCGTAACCAGAACGGTAGCATTTACAGTATCCAAGGTAACGCCAACGGTTACTGTACCGGATAGTATAAAAACTGTTGTTGCAGGAACCAAATTAAGTGATATCTCATTAACCGGATGTACCGCATCCGTATCTGGTTCATTTACATGGAAGGAAACAAATAAAGAATTAACCTATGCGGATAATAATAAGGAATATACCATTGTATTTACTCCGGCGGATGCTGCAAGTTACAATACAGTTGAGACAAAGATTACCTTAACGGTTAATAAGAAAACTTATGCTAAACCGCCGGCAGCACCAACGCTTGCAGGTAAAACTGCGGATTCAGTAACATTAGAAGAATATTCAGGAGATGGTACCGTTCAATATGGATACAAATCCGGAACAGGAACTTATACATGGCAGGATACAGCAGTATTCACCAATCTTTCACCATATACAACTTATACCTTTGCTATGCAGTTTGCAGGAAATGATATCTATGAGGCAAGTGGGGCAGGTGATGGATTAGAAGTCACTACTTATTATGCGGAAGCAGATTGTCTGAAAGTGAATTTATCAGAGCTTACAGATAAGTATGTGGAGGCACATAACGGAACAATCTCTTATGATAGTGAAACAAATACACTTACATTATCAGAAGATGCGACTTATACAATTACAGGAAGTAATCCGGATGTAATAATTCAATGTGGTAAGGCAACTGTAATTTTAGATGATGCGACATTTAAGAAATTAGAAGCAACCGGTGATGTTGTAATCCAGTTGGAGGATGATAATGTTATCTCTTCCGGAATTACAGGAACAGGAACTGTTACAATTGAGAATGTTAATAATACATCAGCAGGAAGTCTTACTGTAACCGGAAGTGATAAAGCTGCTATTGAAGCTGATAAGATAGTGATAAATGGTGGACAGATAACAGCAACAGGAATCGGCACGAATCCAGCAATAAAGGCTGGCACAGAGATTGACCTTTATGGCGGTGCACTGACAGCAAATGGCGCAGAGAACACCATTACACCAATTGTGGTTGATGGCACAGGTAAGATTGTATTAGACGGATGTCAGGTACAGTCTGGTGCAGCTACCGTTTATTCACCAGATCCGGTGGACAAAGATGGAAATAACGTTACCTTACGTACCATTACTTATAAAGATGGAGACACGACGCTTCACACTTATACAGCAAAGAATGGTGCAACCATTACGCTGGATAATCTTGCAGCAAAGACTGGTTATAAAGCAGACGGTTGGAAGGGTGAAGGTACAACAGATGTTTTGGCGCCGGGTACAGAAGTGCAGGTGGAAGATGATATTACTTATGTAGCAGTATATACAGAAATTACAGGTGAAATTGCTATCGAGGCAGAAGCTGCAGACCCTCTTACAGTAGGCTATAGTTCAGATACAGGTGTAAAAGTAACTGTTACGAATGGCACCAACGTAACCATTGATAAGATTACCCTTGCTTTGGACAGTGATGAATACTTTACGTTAAGTGACAGCAGTATTTCTTCTCTTGAATCAGAAGCATCTCAGGCAGTTTATGTAAAATTAAAAAATGGAATGGGTGTAAATGAAGCAGGATATACGGTAACAGTGACAGCATCTTGTAAAGAAGCTGACTCTAAAAATGCAATTGTTACAAGACAAGTTGTTAAGAAGACGCTTGCAGCACCAACCAGTGTACCAGAGGTTGCAAGTAAGACTGCCAGCAGTGTTACACTGACACCGGTGGAAGGTGCAGAATATGGTATTAAGAATGGTAGTGTTTATGATTGGCAGGATAGCAATGTATTCACAGATCTTGTTTCGTATACAACTTATACCTTTGTATTCCGTTACAAAGAGATTGATGATACAGCAGCTAGCCCTGCAAGTGATGAGGTGACAGTCACAACCTATATGTCTGATACAGAAAAATATATAGTAGATGTATCAAAGGTTGATAATGCAGAATACGTAGAAGCACACAATGGCACCATTTCTGTTACAGATAATGTTTTAACCTTGGAAGGAGAAGGAACCTACACTATTACAGGAACGAATGAAAGCCTTACAATTGATGCCGAGGAAAATGTGACCATTATTCTGGATGATGCGGTTATAAAGAATATAACAGGAGAAAAGGATGTAACCATTCAGCTAAAGGGAGAATCTACAATTGAATCTACAGATGACAGCCAGAGTGCGGTTGATGTAACGGGAAAGGTTACCATTACAACGGATACAGATACAACAGGCAGTGTAACCATTCAGGGTGGAAACAATGCGGCAGGTATTACAGCAGGCGATATTGAGATTGCAAATGGAACGGTAGATGTCCAGGGTGGAAGCAACGCGGCAGGTATTAATACAAGCGGAACAGTTACTATTACAGGTGGAACAGTAGATGTTCAGGGTGGAAGCGATGCAGCTGGTATTACAGCAGATACGGTAGACATTACAGGTGGAACTGTCAGTGTGACAGGTCAGGGCGACAAACCGGCAGTGGATGCAGAAACAAAGAATATTGATTCTGGTGTAAATGTTGAGATTAAGAATGGTGATGATTATACGGAATCGAATCCGGGTGAAAATCCAGGTGAAGATCCAGACAATCCTGGTGATAATCCGGGCGAAGACCCAGAAATTCCGGACCCAGGTGAACAGAAGGAACCTGTCAAGAAGGTAGAATCAGTTAAAATCAGCATTTCCTCCACCAGTATTATGGAGGATACAACGGTAACAGCTACCGTAACCGTATTACCGGCAGATGCGACAGATAAATCTGTTGCATGGTCAAGTACAGATCCAACTGTTGCTACAGTTTCACAGGCAGGTGTAATTACCGCAGTTTCTGAAGGAACTACAGATATTATTGCAACAGCAAAAGACGGAAGCAATAAGAGTGATAAGATAACTATTACTGTGGTTTCCAATGATGACGAGGATGATGAAATCAAAGCATCCGCCATGGTTGTGACAGCAGATGTAAAGAATGCAAGTGATATGCCGATTAAAGCAACGATGAAATTGGCTCCAAAGAAGAAGATGCAGCTTAATGTAGCATTTTTACCAGAGGAGGCAGAAGAGGAAGAGTTGACTTATACCAGCAGCAACACTAAGATTGTAAAGGTGGATGAAGATGGTGAGATTACAGCAGGTGCTAAGGCTGGTACAGCAACTATTACCGTTTCTTCAGAAAATGGTTTAAAGAAGACATTTAAGGTTCAGGTAATGCAGAAGGCTATTACAAAAGTGAAACTGAAAGTTTCCACCAAGACAGTTAAGGTGAAGAAGAAGCTGAAAGTAAAAGTAACCTTGACACCAAGTAAGAAACAGGCAAGTGATGTGGTATTCTGGAAATCAAGCAATCCAGATGTTGCAACGGTGACACAGGCAGGCGTGGTTAAGGGAATTAAGAAAGGTAAAGCTAAGATTACCGCAGTTGCTGCAGATGGCAGTGGTAAGAAAGCAACCCTTACGATTACTGTGAAATAGAACAGTTGCAATAAGTAAACATATAAAAAACAATATAGAAGATAAATACGGCAGGAATCCTAACCGGTTCCTGCCGTATTTTATATTTACTCATAAGTTTTTTAGCTTATTTATTATCAAGGAATTCTATATTATCCCAATGTTTGTTGATGAGCTCGGCAACTTCATCTTCCGTTAAATGGTACTCTTCTGCAAGATAATTCTTTGTTTCATCTTTTGTTTTACCAAAACGTTTGTGCATTTTTATTTCTCCTTCGATACATCCCTCAGCACGCCCCTCAGCACG
>JBJEJE010000052.1:15534-17587 GCA_051877755.1 Lachnospiraceae bacterium
CCCTCAGCACGCCCCTCAGCACGACTGTCCTCTCGCTCCAAAGTCAATTGTCTGTCAAATGTATAATCCAGCTTTACCACTTTTACCACCTCCGAACGGTGTTCTATAAGAAACTCCCGTAAAACATTTTCTTCTATACAACGGTCGATTGCTGTCTCGATGGAATGTTCCAGATTCTCATAACCATTTATACGATGGTTCTCCCGCACATAATCTACGAAGATCATATATTCTTTCAAAAACGAACATTTCTCAAGCAGTTCCCGGTTCTTTCCATAATTAATATTATATACTTTACAGGTCAATTCAATCTCCGGATTCTCCATCGGATGTTCAAATGCCTCCGATAGCTTCAATTCATACTGCTCTGGCTGTTCTTCTTCTCCGTTATAGAATACAGCAAAACGTGGTGTGGGAATCTTTATCAGGCGACGCCCGAAAATATTCCTGTTCTTCAACATACGTTCCAAAATACTTGTAAAATAAATGAGACTACGCACCGGCATATTGGGACATACGGTTGACTGGTGTTCATAAATACTTAAATTCATGTCCAACACAAAAGATGCGTCGTTATGCACCGTCAGGGAAATGCCTCTGTCCAATACGCAAATTTCCACAAGATTTGGGTCTGTATAGTTTGAATCGTTCATTGCGTTATACAGATTCAATGCATTTTTGGGATCTTCCATCAGCATACTAAAAACATCACTTTTGTACTCTCTGTTTCCTGTCATAATAATCCTCCTTTGCCTGCAGGAGAATATATTAATGAATGGTTTATCACATCCTATAGAAAACTCCTGCTTTGTATAAAAAAATTGGGTAAATTAAAGCATGAATTTTCGGGATAATTGAAATAAATAATAAACTAAACGACAAGTATGCAGCATCTAGGCCATACCGAATGTGAAAATAATGCTTTAGATAGATTCTAACATCTGAGTATAAGATTTGCAATATAGGTTTTTGATTTTTTATAATCCGTTTTTTGTTTGGCTTCTTTTATAGTTCATTTAAAAATTGAACCAAAATATCATATTGTTTTGCATTCAATTTATTAGCTGCCATTAAAAGACGGAATTGTGACTCATTTAAAAGAACTACATTGTTCCCCTCTTCCAGAAAGAATTGTGAAAGTGTCATTCCAAAAGCATCACATATCTTCGACAAGGAAGATATAGATGGCAGAGTATTTTTTCGATACCATGAGGAGATGGTAGACTGTGTTAAACCAGAGTGTTCTGCAAGCTGGTATTCTGTCCAGTGTCGTTCCTCTCTTAACTGTGTTATTTTCTTTAATATATCCATTATAATTTAACTCCTATATGGTAGGTTGTGTAGTGTTACAATATTTATGCGTTAAGTATACTAAAAAAAAGCGTTGCATTTCTATACGAAAAGGCGTATAATAAAAACGCAAAAACGAAGTATAACAGGAGGGAATCAAATGAAGAAAATTCAAAAAGTAACAGCATGGCTGCTTGCGTTTGTTATGGTTCTTACCCTTGCACCGGCAGGACAAGTGGACGCAGCAAGCAAAGTAAATGTAAAGAAGGTAACAGTTTCCAGCAGCCTGTCTGGAAGTAAGAAAACAGTCGTAGTGGCAAAGGGAAAAAAGGTTAAGTTGACTACTGTTGTAAGTGTTACACCAAACAAAAGTGCTAACAAAAAAGTAACTTACACCAGTCAGGATAAAAAGATTGCCACTGTGGACTCTAAGGGGAATGTCAAGGGTGTGAAAGCCGGTTCCACTAAGATTACAGTAACTTCAACTAAGAATAAGAAGAAAAAGGCAACGATTGCAGTTAAAGTTATGAAAGGAGCTGTAACGAAAGTTACTCTGGATCAGACAAGTGGGACATTAAATGTTGGAGACAGTATTGCTTTAAAAGCAACTGTAAAGGCAAAATCAGGTGCCAATAAGACAGTAGCATGGACATCTTCCAATAATGCAGTTGTAACGGTTAATTCAAAAGGACAAGTCACTGCGGTTGGTGCAGGTTCCGCATCGGTTACTGCAAAAGCTATTGATGGTTCAGGTAAGAAGGCA
>JBJEJE010000053.1:0-1644 GCA_051877755.1 Lachnospiraceae bacterium
TAATAGCAATTACAGCCGATGCCACAGGAAGGAGCCGGGCAGTTTGCCTCCTATAAAATGTTAAGAAAAGTTAGCAATCCCAAAATGTTAAAATTTTAAGCATATAGTTCTGTGAAAAAGGCTGATATTGTATACGGCAGGAATCTTAGAAGGTTCCTGCCGTATTTTTATGTTCTTTCTTATATCTAAAAAAATTTTCATATACTTAACATAAACATAAGGAAATAACAGGGATTGGGAAATAAAAACATCATCCTTGGCAGTACAGGTGAATTATTTTTTACTTGAAAAATGATACATAGGGGAGTATACTAAGAGCGAAATGTTAAAAATTGGGATTGCTAACGTTTCAATAAACTTATAGGAGGACAAAGATATGAGAAAGAGTATCAAGAGGGTTGCAGCATTTACCCTTGCTACGGTATTGGCTGTATCAACCCTTGCTATCGGCGGCGACGTTAAGACAGTGGAGGCCGCTTCGACAAGTGTGAATGTAATTACTGCTGAGAAGAATAACAGTGGTGATTCAATCAAGTACACTTACAACAAGAAAGGACTTGTAGCAAAGATAGTTTCTAAGAATTCATATAAGACTTCAGATGAAGATGTTACAGAAACTATAACTACAACTTACAAGTACAACAAGAAAAACAAAGTTGCTAAGAAGACAACAAAGAGTGTAACAAAGACAAAATACTATGAGACAGATAAGACAACTGGTATGAAGATTGTAGGAACGAAAGGAACGGTAACAGATACTGATACTACAGTTACTACATACAAGTACAATAAAAAAGGTCTTGCAACATCATCTGTAGCTACAACTACATGTGTTATGTCAGGTTCTATCACGGAAACAGATAAGTCTACAATTGCTAATGATTATAATAGGAAAGAGTTAAGTGATGGACGTGTTATTGCAGGATATAATGAGTACAAAGCAGATGGAACAGAATATAGTGACACTGAGAAAGCACAGTCAGCATATTATTATGCAGGTAATCTTGCTGTAACAGAGGGTACTACAGTTACTACAACATCATATGCAGACAAAGGTAATGGGATATATACAGAGACAACAACAACAACAAGCAATAGTGCTGGATATAAGACAGAACCTGTAACAACATATTATGGGTACTATAACGGTTCAGTAGTTGTTTTGACAAAAGGTGATTTTGTAGTGGATGAGGAGTATTATGAATTCCAGAGACCAGACGGAACATATACAAATGGTTATGCTTTTGATATAACACAGCAGGTAAATATCATCCAAGACCCAACATATTCAAATACAAGTACGGAAGTTAGCACGAATGAGGTTAATTCAAAGAGTGTTACAACTACAACATATACATATGACAAGAAAAAGCGTGTGAAGAAAGCAGTTGCTACAACAGTATATAGCAATAACCGGTCAGGTTCAGAATCTACTTCAGAGAGTAGTTCTTCAACTGACGTTGACGACTATTCTTCATATAGTGAAACGACTGTATATTCTTCAAAATCAGACAGTACAGACAAAAATGAATATACCTATGAAGATACATCTGTAAGAACAACAACATATACATATGACAAGAAGGGTCGTGCAAAGAAGACAGTATCAACAAATGATGGTAAAGAGAATAGCAAAACAGTAAG
>JBJEJE010000053.1:1744-3247 GCA_051877755.1 Lachnospiraceae bacterium
GTTCTTGCTACACCTTCAAAGGCAACAACAACGTATTCTTATGATAAGAATGGTAATGTGAAAGCCGCAAATACAAAAGGTACATATACAGATGTAGTATATGTTCAGAATGAGACATATGGCAATACAATTTATGAATTTGATGCCGATGGAGAACTTTGGGCAAAGGAGAAAGCTGTTACACACAGTTACACAAGCAAGGATACAAATGAGAATACCGTTAAGAATGGAACCAATAGTCTTACTAAGGTTCTCTCAATGAATAAGTATACGAGAGATAGAATTAAGAGCGATGGATATAGTCTTACAGGTCGTGTAACATATACAATTAAGAAGAAGAAGAGTTCAGCAGCTAAGCTTGCTAAGAAACAACAGTGGATTCTTCAGAACGGAAGATTAAATGGTGAAATAGGTTTGGATTAATGATGGAGTTTTCTATCTGATAGATATAACCTAAATATTCAGGAGTTGTACACTAATTAATTAGTGTGCAGCTCCTTTTTTGGTGCACGTTTTTAATGGGTGAAAAATGCCTGATTCGTCCAAGGAGTGGGAAGGATACAGCCAAGACCAAGGGTGTCGCTGTAAGGTGGAATCGGAAGGAAAGTGAAATAAACTGTAGGAAATGCGGCAGGTATATGGAGAGAAAATAATAGCCAAGCCAGGATACACGTCCATGCTTGACTAAATATTTCCTCCTGTGCGACGGTAGCAGTCGCTGTAGAAGAATCAAAATATCACAGAAATAACTTATCCCATCTGTGCAAACAAAGCGGCAATCTCATCTGGAGAAAGCTGTTTATTTGGATCATCGGAAATCGGTTCAATCTTTGGCTCTGCCTGTGCGGTTTCTTCACTGCTCTTTGCAAGGGCTTCGTCCATCCGTTGTTCTTCGTCTTCTTCTCTCTTTGGAGCCGGTTCAGCGGCAGCAAACAGGGCAGCAATCTCATCCGGAGAAAGCTGTTTATTCGGATCATCGGAAAGAGGTTCCACCTTTACCGGTTCCGGAGCAGGTTGCTCAGCTTTTTTCGGGGCCGGTTCAGCAGCAGCAAATAAAGCGGCAATCTCATCCGGGGAAAGCTGCTTATTTGGATCGTCTAAGTCACCTACTGTTGGTATGCCGGAAGTTTCAGGAGCCGGTTCGTTATCCTCTGGAAGCTCTTCTTCCTGTTTTGATTTGCCTACAACAGTAAAGGTTGGAGTAAATGGTTTTTCTTCCTCTTTCTTTGGAGCCGGTTCAGCGGCAGCGAACAGAGCAGCAATCTCATCGGCACTTAACATATCGTTGGCACCCTTGTCTGCAATCGGAGCAACGGAAGGTGCTTCTGCAACGGTTTCTGTATCTGCTTCCGGTATGTCTTCCGTAGTTGGTTCGCTGACAACATCTGCCACAGATTCGGTAGTGTTCTCATCGATAGTTGTTATAGTTGATTCGTCAATACTGTCTGTTGTTGTATCAGTAATTGGTTCGGCAATTGTTTCCGGTATGGTTTCTGTCATTTC
>JBJEJE010000053.1:3347-7882 GCA_051877755.1 Lachnospiraceae bacterium
TGTAATCCCAGGGTCTGATCCATGTTATTTGGCTGGGATTTTAAGTAGGCAACAATATCTTCTAAAACAGAAACGATTTCGTCATTGTTCGGCTGAATCTGGTCAAATCCCTGAATCATAGTCTCGCTTAAATGATTCCGCATATCTTTGATGGTGGCAATCAGTTTTGTGGTATTGTTCTGGTCATACTTAATCATCAGCTTGGTTGCTTTATTCTGGGCATTGGAAAGGGAGGCAAGATTCTTATAAAGAGCCTCCTGGCTTTCCGTATAATTGTTTTCCAAAGTTGCAACCGCCTGTGCCGCCTGCCTTGTATAGAGGTAAGTAGCTTTCCCAAGCTGGGACTGGGCACCATTCATTGCCTCTAACTGATTGGAAATATCATCAATACAGTTCTTCAGTTGAACATTTAAGGATTTGTTCCGCATATTGGAAAATGCAATCAGATTCTGTGTCAGAATATATGCGGTAATTATAAAAAGTAAACTCATTCCTGCAACTGCAAAAATAATGTTGTGAAACATGATTAACGTATAAATCAGTGCAATTCCTGAAATAAGAGTGGCAAGCACCGAGAGTGCCAGTTTGTTGTCGTCTTTGTGCATAAGTAATACCTCCGTTTTGTAAATTCCCATTATATAGTTTATTTTTATCAAACGGACACAAGATAATGGTGTTGCAAATAAAAACCTGCACGTTATGTAAACCATATACTGTCCCTTGAAAAATGCCGTAATATACCTAAAATAAGGCATTATTATTTATTATACATGAAAAATATGAATTCGTAAAGGAAAATTATGTTAACAACATAATAGACTGACTTGACCTTTGAGTTGAATATCTGCAAAATTTTACAAAAACTATCCTTTTGATTAGTTTACTTTTTATTATTGTCTGTTATACTATTCCTAGATATGGAAAAATGAGGTGCACAGGATGAAATTAAGAAGAAATCATGAAATCTTTCTATTTATTATTGGATGTATTCTTATAAATTATCTGGGAAAAACGTTAGCGGATCTGTTTGTCCTGCCATTTTGGCTGGATTCTGTTGGAACTGTTTTTGCTGCATATATGTTTGGTCCGGTATGTGGTGCCATTGTAGGAGGGACGGTTAATATTATGTATAGTATGCATTCCCCGGTGGCATTGGTTTATGGACTGACCAATATCATGGTGGGAATTACGGTTGGTTTATGTGCGAAGAAAGGCTCTTTCGACAATATTTTCCGGGCATTGTCAACCGCTTTTTTGGTGACGGTGCTTTCCGTTTCGATTTCTACACCATTAAATTACATTTTGGCGGATGGTTCTACCGGTAATATATGGGGCGATGGTGTGTCAGAGATGTTACAGGAATTAGGGTGGAATCATGTAATCAGCAATCTTATAGACGAGTTCTATCTGGATTTTGTGGATAAGGTAATTACTATACTTCTGCTATTTTTTGTTGTACATACTATCCGCAGAAAAAGAGAGGGAATCAAAAAGTCCGGAAAGAGTGTTTTATCTGTTTTGTTGCTGCTGGCTTTTATTGCGATGCTGTTTCCTTGCAATACGGTACAGGCAGGACGTGTTTTATCGGATCTGAATCAATATGATTTTCAAAGATATGTCCAGACCATTTATAATGGAGAAAATGGTCTGCCGGGCGGTGCGTCCAATGATATTGCACAGACAAAGGATGGTGTTTTGTGGATTGGAACCTATGGCGGGTTATACCGGTACAGTGGAAATAGCTTTCAGTGGATGAACGAATTTGAATCTGTTAAAACAGTAAACTGCCTCTACACAGATGAGGCGGGAAGACTTTGGATTGGGACGAATGATAACGGATTATCCATATATATTAATCAGAGTATATCCAATGTGGTGAATAAAGAGGATGGTCTTCCTTCCAACGCTGTCCGCTGCATTACCGAGAATTCGGAAGGATATTACTATGTTGGAACAACGGACAGCCTGGTTGTCATGACGTTATCCGGAGGATTGAAGGTGTATGATACCATACCGGAGATTGTATATGCGGACAGTATCTGTGCCGATGAGAATGGGAATATTGCCGTCGTGACCAATGAGGGTGATTTTTACCTGGTGCAGGGTACGGAGGTTGTTGCACACCGGACGGTACAAAGGGAAGGGGAATCCTATAACTGCTGTGCCTTTGGTGAAAATGGAACATTATATTTGGGAACTTCTGCGAATAATATAGAAATGTATCAGGTGCTTGGAAAACAGCTGACACAGGTGTCTAACGTAGAATGTGAAAATCTCATGGGAATCAACTCGCTGAATATATCAGAAGATAACACCCTGTTTATTTGTGGGGATAACGGAGTTGGATATCTGGACGAGGAGGGTGCCTATTATCCGATTGACACCGGCAGCTTTAACAGCTCCATTGACCATATGCTGATTGATTATCAGGGAAATCTGTGGTTTACGTCTTCACGGCTTGGTCTGCTTCGTCTGTGTCCGTCTGTTTTTTCGGAAGTTTATGAAGAAGCCGGACTGCCTGAAAATGTGGTAAATACCATTACGGAGTGGAATGGATGCCTGTATTTTGGAACGGATAGTGGACTGGATGTTGTAGATAAGGATTATAAGGTACAGAAAGATAATGCCGTTGCACAGGAACTGGAGGGTGCCAGAATCCGCTGTCTGATGGTGGATTCGGGGAATCATTTATGGATCTGTACTTCCGACAGGGGAATTTTGGAAGTGTCGGGAAAGGATAAGATGGAATATTACGACAGTCAAAAAGGTGCCCTTGGTGATAAATTCCGTTCTGTTATAGAAACCAAAGATGGAACAATTGTGGCAGCCGGAGATTCGGGTATTACATTTATCAAGAGAGGAAAGGTTACGGATACCATTGGTTTTTCAGAGGGGCTTTCCAATCCGAAGGTATTGTCTCTGTATGAGAGTGAGGACGGAAGTATCCTTGCAGGAACAGATGGCAATGGTATCGCAGTGATAAAAGACGGGGAAGTTCTGGATACGCTGAAACAGGGGGATGGACTGAGTTCAGAGATTATCCTGCGAATTGTACCAGACTCCGATGGCAGTGGACTGTTTGTTGTTACGACAAATGGATTATGTTATATGGATAAACAGGGAGATATCCGTATTTTGGATAATTTCCCTTACTATAATAATTTTGATCTGGTGGAGGGTGAAAATGACGAGTTATTTGTACTTGGTTCTGCCGGCATTTATGTTGTGGACAAATCCGACCTGCTGGATGGAAAGGAAGTAAACTACGAACTGTTAGATGCGAAAAAAGGATTGCGGCTGGGGCTTACTCCGAACTCATGGAATTATATGGATGAAGAGAAAAATCTGTATCTTTCCGGAGACAGAGGTGTTATCTGTATCAATCTGAATCAGTATGATATTACCGAACGCTCCTATCGTATGCTGCTGCAGGAGATTAAAGTGGATAATGAAAGCTATCCGGTGGAAAAGGGAGAAACCATCAGTATACCGAGGGGGGCAAAGAGGATTGAAATAACCCCTGAGGTGGTGAACTATTCCATTAATGATCCGGATATCCGTATCTATTTAGAAGGGTTTGATAAGGATGCAAAAATAGTGTCCCAAAGTGAAATGGAAAGCATTGTATACACGAATCTTCCGTCAGGGGAATATACATTTCACATTGCAGTTCTTGACAGTAAAACAGGCAATGTAATTGCAGAAAGCAGCTATCAGATAATGAAGGAACGGGAAATATATGACAACTGGTGGTTCCGGTTATATGTGGGAGCGGTGGCTGTTATTCTGATTTCTTATCTCACATGGATGTTTTTCCGGACACAGATACAGAAAACTTTGCGTATGCAGAAAATGGAACTGGAGTGGACGAAGCGTCAGCTGCAAATGGGAAATGAAACAATTCTTACCATTGCAAAGGCGGTGGATGCGAAGGACGAGAATACCAGCCAGCATTCGGTCCGGGTATCGGAGTATTCCGTTATGATTGCCCAAAAGCTTGGATACAGCGAGGAGGAGTGTGAGGAATTGCGGAAGATTGCAACCTTACATGACATCGGTAAAATCGGAATACCGGACAGCGTGCTGAATAAGCCTGCAAAGCTTACAGACGAAGAATATGAGATTATGAAGTCCCATGTAACAAGAGGGGCAGATATATTGAAGAATTTTTCATTGATTGATAATGTGGCGGACGGTGCACTTTACCACCATGAACGGTATGATGGAAAGGGCTATGTTCATGGTCTAAAGGGAGAAGACATTCCGTTAAATGCAAGGATTATCGGAATTGCAGATGCATTTGACGCCATGACTGCCAACCGTGTATATCGTAAGAAACTGGATTTGGAACACGTAATAGAGGAATTAAAAAAAGGCAGAGGAACACAGTTTGATCCGAAGCTTGTGGATATTTTGCTGGGGCTGATTGAAGATGGCACCATTGATGTAAGCCGCATATACGATGAAGCAGCTGGTAAGGAGAGTTGAAATGAAGGATGAGAGCAGAAAGATGGATGTGACCCCGGAAGCGGAAG
>JBJEJE010000053.1:7982-10683 GCA_051877755.1 Lachnospiraceae bacterium
TAGTGATTGCAATTACCTTTGCCATACATTATTTTGCACATGACAGAGAGGCTGATAAAACAATCAAGGCAGGCTTCGTCTATGTAGGCGATGCCAGTACCGGATATACCAATAATTTTGTCAAAGTACAGAATGCAATTGAAAAGAACTATGATGGAAGGGTGGAAACCATTCCTAAATTTAATGTGCCGGAAGGTGAGGTGGAAGGTGCGTTAGAGGAACTGGCGGAGGAAGGCTGTGAACTGATCTTTACGTCCAGTTATGGTTATGGTGAGAAGACAAAGGAATTTGCAAAGGAACATCCGGAGATTCAGTTCTGTCAGGCAACCTGCAGTAACGCAAATGAGGAGCCATATTTAAGTAACTATCATACCTTTATGGGCAGCATTTACCAGGGCAGATATATTTCCGGTGTGGTAGCCGGAATGAAACTGAAAGAATTAATTGAGGATGGGAAGATTACAACAGAACAGGCAAAGGCAGGATATGTTGGAGCCTATCCATACGCAGAAGTAATTTCCGGATATACCGCATTTTTCCTTGGAATCCGTTCCGTAGTGCCAGAGGCAACCATGACGGTGAAATATACCAATACCTGGGGCGATTATCATTTAGAAAAAGAGTGTGCAAAAGAGCTGATTGAGGAAGGCTGTGTGATTATTTCGCAGCATTCCGACACGGCGGGACCTGCGGTAGCCTGTGAGGAGACGGACCGGTCACAGGTGGTGTATTATGTCAGCTATAATGAGAGTATGGCAGATGTGGCACCGACCACCTATCTGACCGGGTGCAAAATCAATTGGGAGCCGTATATGATGCAGGCAGTTGAGGCAGTGCTTTCGGATAAGGAGATTGAAAAATATGTAAAAGGCAATATCCATGGCAATGATGCGGGTGCCGGTTTTGAAAATGGCTGGGTACAGATGTTAAACATCAATGAGTTTGTGGCAGCCAAGGGAACAAAGGAACGGGTGGATGCACTGATCCGGGAGTTTGAACAGGATAAGATACAGGTTTTTCAGGGTGATTATACCGGTGTGAATCCGGAGGATCCTTCGGACGTTATTGATTTGAGAGAGGGATATGAGGAAAATGCAAACGGCTCAGCACCGACCTTTTATTATGTGCTGAAAGATGTGATTACAGTGGAAGAATAAAGGATAGTGCCTTGTAAAATATTTGAAGAAATGCATAAATTATAAAAAATAAATATAGAAGAATCGTAAAAAAGCAGCGCAAATGATATTGAAAAAAATCACATTATATGTTATAACATCTCTATATCGGGAGGTGGAGATATGTATTTTAAAAGAAAAGCATATAACAAGCTATTAGAATGGAAGAAAAACTATTCGGATAAATATGCTGTATTGCTTGAAGGAGCCAGACGAGTTGGAAAATCAACGCTTGCAGTGAATTTTGCTCAAAACGAATATAAGTCATATATTATATTGGATTTTTCAAAAATATCTAACAATATCCTTGAATGCTTTGATGATATTGGAAATCTTAATATGTTCTTTTTGAGACTCCAGGCTGAAACAGGAGTAACGTTATATGAACATGAATCGCTAATTATTTTTGACGAAGTACAATTATTTCCTAAGGCGAGACAGGCTATTAAGCATTTGGTATTTGATGGAAGATATCATTATTTGGAAACTGGGTCATTGATTTCCATAAAGAAGAATGTGAAAGATATACTAATTCCGTCTGAGGAAATGAAAATACAAGTGTATCCAATGGATTACGAAGAATTTTGCGAAGCAACAGGGAATAGCTTTGACCTTCTGCGACAAGTATATAGTATGGGAACCGGAATTGGACAGTCAACGAATCGTAAACTGATGAGAGACTTGAGAATATATATGGCTGTAGGCGGTATGCCACAGGCTGTAGAAGCTTATCTTGAAGGTAAAAATTTTTCTGAAATTGACCAGGTGAAAAGACAGATTATATCTCTTTATGAAGAGGATTTTAAAAAAATTGATCCATCTGGAAGAATATCTTCGTTGTATCATTCTATTCCGGCTCAGTTAGCAAAGGATTCAAGAAAGTACAGAATTACAACGGCAATCGGGAAAAGAAATAATACGAAAGCAGAAGAATTATTGTATGAATTAATTGATTCAAAAACAGTATTACCATGCTATAATTCCACAGACCCAAGAGTTAGTTTGGCTGATACAAAGGATTTTAATAGCTATAAATTATACCTTTCTGATACGGGATTATTTGTTACGCTTATGTTTATCGATAGACCGGTAATAGAAAATGATGTGTATGCAAAATTACTTTCTGACAAATTACCGGCCAATCTGGGCTATCTTTATGAAAATCTAACTGCTCAAATGATAGCAGCATCGGGAAGAGAACTCTATTATTATACATGGGAAAAGGAGGGCAGCACACATTATTATGAAGTTGATTTTTTGATTTCAGAAGGAAGTAAGGTAAATGCATTTGAGATTAAGTCTTCCGGTACGGGAAAACATGAGTCGATATTGGAATTTTCTAAAAAATACTCAAAGAATGTAAATAAAATATATTTGTTGTCACAGAAGGATGTTGGAAAAGAAGAAATGCTATTATTGAAACCATTTTATTTAATGCCATTTTTGATAAGACACTGATTCGGCAGTGGAATGCAATTGAAAAATTCGTGCAAATCCAGTATAAAAAATGTGTTTTTCGGGAAAAA
>JBJEJE010000053.1:10783-17548 GCA_051877755.1 Lachnospiraceae bacterium
GTGTTTTTCGGGAAAAAGAAAAAATTACCGGATTGTGAGGAATGTGAAGAATATACTCATCCCTTCGGAGGAACATCGTGTGAAAATGTTCCCAATGGATTTCGAAGTGTTATAATGGAGTAATAATGGGAGAGTAGGAAAGTGATGGAACTTACAATACTGATGCCATGTTTGAATGAGGAACAGACAATTCGGACATGCATACAGAAAGCAAATAATTTTCTGAAAAAAAATCATATAGACGGTGAGGTTTTGGTAGTGGATAACGGAAGCAGTGACCATTCCGTTTCGTATGCAAAGGCTTGTGGTGCAAGAGTTGTGAAAGCGGTATCGAAAGGATACGGAAGTGCTTTACACGAGGGGAATAAACAGGCAAAAGGCAGATATATCATAATGGGAGACAGTGATGACAGCTATAATTTTGAAGAAATACTTCCGTTTTTAGAAGAACTTAGGAATGGAAAAGAATTTGTGATGGGTAATCGGTTTCAAGGGGGAATCGAAAAAGGGGCAATGCCTCTGCTGCATAAGTACATAGGTAATCCGGTTTTGTCATATATGGGAAGAAAACTATATAAATGTAATATAGGAGATTTTCACTGTGGGCTTCGGGGTTACGAAAAAAATGCAGTGGAACGTCTAAACCTGCAATGCACAGGGATGGAATACGCCAGTGAAATGGTGATACGAGCAGTACAACATAATTTGAAAATATCCGAAGTTCCTGTGAAACTCTATAAAGATGGAAGAAATGGCAGGTCACATTTAAGGAACTTCCGGGATGGCATACGGCATTTATATATACTGATAGCATACAGAAAAAAAGAGTGAAAAAGCAAAGAAAGTAAAGGTGTTATTCTAAAATGTATCAAATCGACAGGCGTAGGATAAATTGATTATTCTTTACCAGAAATGTATATATGCCACCGTAGTGTTCCACAATAGCGCAGATACTTTGCACGCCAATGCCATGCCCCGGTTCATTGGATACCGGAATTCCATTTTCAAATTGAACGTTATCACTGCAGGGGTTTTCAATCTGTAAAAAGAGCCGGTCACCCCTGTTATAAAACTGCACATCAATGATGCATGCCTCGTTTGCAGTGGTAATGGGTAGGCAGGCGTGGAGTGCGTTTTCAAGTGCATTTGAGAGAAGGACACATAAATCGCTGTCTGACACCGTGATGGATGAGGGAAGTGTTCCGCTCACGTTCATTTGAATGCCGTTCTTTTTTGCCCGACCGGCGAAGGCTGAGAGGATGAGATTAGCAGCCTCATTTTCGCAATAACGTTCCACTTTCTGTGCTTCAATCTCCTTGCAGATTCCGGCTATGTAGGATTGTGCCTGTTCTTCCTGCCCATTTTTGATGCAGGCAGACACATACTGCAGATGATGGCGCATGTCATGACGATACTGGCTGGCAAGCGCTTGGGACTCTCGTAGGGCATTGATTTCCCGGACAGCTTGATTTAACTGGATACCAAGGCTCTTTTGCACCTGTTTAAGCTGATCCTGCGTGTGTTCTTTCACAGAATTGTACAGTAAAAATACAAGATATGCAGTGCAGCACACAAAAGGCATGAACTCCACTACAACCGGATCGCCGCTGGCAAGAAGATTTGTGTATACATTAGTAAGATAATCAAAGCCGTAATAGAGTGCAGGGATTGAACCAAACTGGCACTGGGTTTGGGCAGAATAACCGGATATCTGGCGGAAAACAGGGGCAGCGTAACGCAGCAAGAACAGCAGCAAAGGCACTGTAAGGAGCAGTTCAATAAAATCCTGCATCGTTGTCCCACCGGATAACACCGCTACTGCCAGAAGTGCAATCCAACGTCTTAGTTGGCAGCAAAGGTAGGCAGAAAGAATGGAGAAAAAAGGCCATAGTAGTCTGCCGGTCATGATGTAAAGAAGCAGCAGGAGTGGGAGATGAACAACGAGAGGGTAAATCCTCCGCATAAATTCAGCACCCCAAAGAAAATATACCAGACCTTGCAGTAAGAGCAGCAATATCATGCTGAATACAAAGATGCGACGGTTTTTACGTGTGCCGAGCGCATCACAAAAAGATGCGGAGAGCACACTTCCGAATAAGCCCACAGAAATATCATTTAAAAGGGAAAAACAAAAGCTCATATTGTCACCTACTTATTTAAAAACGCATATTCTAAGAATGCATTTTTGATCTCATTGTACTTTCCGCGGGGAATCGGGATCTCTGCCAGACAAGACATCGTAATGGCGCGGTAGGAGAGATTCTGTATATATTCCAGATTCACCAGATAGGAGCGGTGGGGTCGCAGAAAGCTTCCATAGGGAGCTAGCTGCCTGCCAAGTTCATTCAGGCTGCCGCTACATTCCAATACTTTCCCGGAGGTCAGGTGGATGAACAGTGTCCGGTGGATCACTTCGCAGTATTCCAACTGCACCGGTTTAATCCGCACGAGACCAGTTTTACACTGAAGGATCAGGCTGCTTGCCTGCTCTTTTTGGCACTGGGAGAGAACGGAGTCCATCAAACGAAAGAAGCTCTCTGTACAGATGGGCTTCAGCTGGTAATAGAAGGCATTCACCGTGTATGACTGCACGGCAAACTCAGTGGATGAAGTCAGGAAAATAATCTTCGCATTTTTGTCGTAGTTGCGAATTTCTGCGGCGGCATCAATTCCGTTTTCACCTGGCATAAGGACATCCAGAAACAAGATATCAAACTGGGTGCCTCGTTCGATTTCAGCTATCAGATCCAGCGGGCTGAGAAAAGTGTAATCATCGATTTTCTCATTTTTCTCCGTGCGGTAGAGGATAAGCAGTTCATGAAGGCTGCTTAGCACAGCACAGTCATCGTCGCAAAACGCTATTTTTATCATATCGCTTCCCCCCCCCTGACAAAAATGTGTTTAAAATATGTCTATATTATATCAAATGGAATAAAATATGCAAGATACATCAATTCCGTATTCCCCCCGTAATTACGCAAGAATCCACAACTGGGCTGTAAAATACAGCCCCTTTTTTAATCTATAGAAAGCATTAGCAGTATTACATAGAAACGAGATATGACTGTCGATTGAGTACATTTTTGGTACGATTCAGACCATGTACACCTCCAATGGCAAGCGAAAGATTATAATAAACGATAGATTAAAAAAACGAGAAAAGGAGACTTATACTATGAAAAAATATTTTATTACAGGTATCTTAACGCTTGCCATTGTAATTACCATGGTTTTATCAGGGACTCCGACAACGGTTTCGGCTGCTTCATGGAAGATGGCATACAACACAAATGGTGTGGTGACAGTCGCCGCAGGCCAGTCCTTCGAAGCATCCCTCACCACCACAACCTATGGCCATATTGCATGGCAAACGACACTGCTCAATGCAAAGCTCGGATATACTGTTATCCTCTACGATTCCAAGGGTATTCAGGTCGGCGATGCAATTCAGGTTTCAGCAGATGATTCCGAGTGGAAGTCCCAGAAGCAGACCGCCGGTATGGTCTATTATCATATGGATCAGTTTCAAGGCATTATGGCCGGAACCTACTATATCCATGTGAAATTTGACAGTGATAGCGATACACAGGCAATGTTTAATGCACAGACAAAAGATGATTCAGCAAATATGCCTGCCCTTCAGAACACAGAGGAGAATGTCACCGTAGGTTTTACGACAACACTGTGTGTAAAGAATGACACTATAAAGAATTGTACAAGCAGCAACACGAGTGTTGCCACTGTTACCTCAACGGGCGTTGTCACCGGAAACAAGAAGGGAACCGCCATCATAACAGTTACCACGACAAAGGATATAACGCTTACCTGCAAGGTCAACGTGAAGGCAAATACCTACTCCGCAGCAAAGATTACCAAGTCAGATGTAAAAGCAAAAAGCTACGATATCAAAGCCTACAGTGCAAAGTATGATTCCAAGGGAAAGCTTGTAATCAAAGCAATGGCAATTAATAAAGGCAGCTCAAAGGTTAAAGTAAAATTCTGGATAGGTGCAGCATCAAGTAATGCGAATTTATCCCGCACGGACAAGAAGATGTCCCTGACACTTCCTGCAAAACGTGCAAAATCTGTCACCATCAAGGTTCCGAAATCCAGTCTGATTAAAAAGAAAACGAATCTGCCGGTAGAGGGAATCAAGATCTGCTATGTACGGCAGTAATAGAAAAAGGAGTGATATTATGAATAAAAGACGATTTTTCAGTATTCTGCTGTGCCTTTGCCTGCTGTGTACCTTCATTCCGGTCACAAAGGTCAGTGCAGCGACAAGCATCTCTACCGTGAGCATTACCGTTGAGGCGCCGGCAGTCGGCGCAAAACCCTCTACGGTTGCCAGTGTGCCGGATGATGCCAGCTATGAGATCAAAGAGGTGAGCTGGGGCTCCGTACAGACATTTTATGCCAATAAAGAATATACTGTGAATATTCAGATAGCCATCAAGGATGGCGTAGATGCCCAGTTTGTCATGAAAACAGGCAACAGTGCCATCAACGCAACTGTCAACGGCAATTCGGCCCAGTGGTATCACAGCAATTCCAACCCTGGAAAAGTATTGTATGTAAAATATACTTTTCCAGCTATGGAGGGACCAGCGGTATCCAATGATCCCGTTGCCATCTCCAGTGCGGAAGACCTGCTGAAGATGCGCTACAATCTGGCGGGCAGCTATTACCTTACCAAGGACATCACGGTGCCCGAAAATACCCAGATATTTGATGATTTCAGCAACGGTGCAGCATTTACCGGCACCTTTGACGGCAAGGGTCATAAGATTGAGGGATATACGGTAAATGTAACCGCTTCGGAGTATCCCCGTGTGTCTCTCTTTGGAAACACGAAGGATGCCACCTTTATGAATCTGACTCTGTCCAATGTCAATATCAAGGTCAAAAGCGATAAAGGTGCCCTTGTATCTGCACTCGCCAATGGCAGTGCCAAATGCAGCAATGTCACCCTCACTGGAAAGATCACTGTGAGCGGCAATGAAACCATCTCATATGAACCGATGGAGTATGACATTAACGGTCTCTGTGAGATCGGCACCTTTACAAACTGTACCAACAAGGCAAATATTACTGCAAACTGCCGCACGAAATATTTTGTCGGAAGTTCTGTATCCGGTATTTCCGGCTTTGGAACCTTTGAGAATTGCAAAAATACCGGAACACTTTCTCTGACAGGATCTGCACCGTCGTCAGAGTCCTTGCATATAGCCGGAATTTCTGTGAAGGGAACGCATACCGGCTGTAGCAACTCAGGCACGATCAAAATGAAGGGTATGGCCGGAGACGGGAAATATCCCATGTATGCAGCTGGAGTGTCCTCTCAGCCGGATAAGATTAGTAGTTGTTCCAATTCCGGAAAGGTAAAGGTAGAAAATCTGACAAACAATGACGCCTACGCAGGCGGTGTGGCGGCTTATTATGCGGTAGAAAAAGGATATATTTGTACCAAGTGTTTTAATACCGGAACTGTATCCATCAAGCAACGGGGAGGTCATTTCTGGTGCGGTGGAGTATTTGCATACCTGGGTGGCTGGGTAAGAGAGTGCTACAACACCGGAAAGGTGACTGTCACGGCAACCAAAAATCAGAATAAGGATCTAGGCCAGGTAGGCGGTGTCGCCGGAGAAGTAGGTCGTATGTCAGAATGCTACAATACCGGAAGGATTTCCACAAACACCAAGAGCAAGGTTGGCGGCGTTGCCGGACTTAGTAATTATATGGACAAAGTATGGACGGTCACTCACTGCTACAACACCGGAAAGGTGACCGGCAAGAAGGGATCCAAGTTTGTAGGCGGTCTTCTTGGCAGCTATGACAACGGTATCGTGAACCTGATTGGTAAATATTATATTTACGATAATTACAGCACCACCTCACCGGTCTATGGTGATTCCATGATTACATGGAAGGAATGGGATGCACGTGGAAAGAAGGTCAGCTCCATCACCAAAAAGAACTGTCCGAAACTTTCCAGCAAATACTGGACCTATTCCAGTAAACATAAACGCCTGATTTTAAAGAATAACAAAGAGAAATAATAGGATTATAGAAAAAGAAGGGAGAATGTTGCGGTGAAGAACAACTTTAACCGCAAGGGAAGCTCCAATCTGTTAGGAAATTTCAAAGAAATCACGGCAATAACGAATTGTTATAAATTAGTCTCAAATCCGCTATACTAATATTTGGTATAGCGGATTGTTTCTTATATGCAATTTGTAGCATGGCATCTGGGTAATTATAATTTTGATATCTTCTATATTAGTACATAGGCTTTGTTAAGTTTTGAAAATGCTTGAGTAAAAAAGTTATTTCTAGTTTTAAATTTTAAATTCACTTAAGGAGTTTTGAAAAATCCATATTATAAAAAGAAGACACGAACAAATATTCGAAAAAGGTTGTGCACATAGGTAAGATATGATATAATCAAAGAGTGGGTGTAAAAGACTGTTAGATTGGATGATTTGACATATACTAGTTCTATGATGAATGAAATAAGAAAAAGTTAAGATGATGTTATAAACTCTGAATTAATTCTTTGGATTCAGAGTTGGAGGAGAAGAATAGGAATGAACCAGGAACATGAAATTGTCTTATATCAGATAGAAGATACAAATATTTGCGTAAATGTTATTTTTAAAGATGAAACTTTTTGGATGACACAGAAGGCGATGGCAGAGTTGTTTGATGTTAATGTACCAGCTATTTCAAAACATTTATCTAATATATTTGAGGATGAGGAACTTA
>JBJEJE010000054.1:0-3399 GCA_051877755.1 Lachnospiraceae bacterium
TTATACACACCATTGATTGATGTACTTACTTTGACAACAAATGTTCCCAATTTGGTCATGGTAAGGGTTGCACCATCCAATTTACCGGTTCCGGTAGAAGTATCTGACAATTCATAGGCTGGTGTTCCTGCATTTTCGTCAATGGTAAAATACTGTGAAACATCCAGTGTCTCACTTCCATTATAGGTCAACGTCTTATCCGAACCGCTGATGGTTACAGGGGTATAATCTTTATTCTTGATGGCAACCGTACCTTCTAATACAGCAGCATCTTTATCATAGTCTGCATACTCGGACGCTTTTACTGTCCACTTGAAGATATTGGTTGTTTCCGGTGTGGCATTGTACGTTGTAGCATTTCCTTCTGCATCAACGATTGCCCACTCTACTGCCATCTCCTACGGATTTGGCTGTGTCGTTCCTTCCAATGTCACCTTAGCAGCCTTGCCAAGTTCTGTGGAAGAAAGCACATCGTCTGCTGTGTAATAATTCGCAAACTGTGTTGGCGCTTTCGGTGCCTCTGCTCCGGTGGTTTTTCTTGTTGCAGTGGTATATGCGCCACAGTCAATAATCATCTGTGTTCTGGCATTGTTCAAAATAATCTTATTGGAATCCACTGCACTTCCATTCAAGGTAGCATTTGCAATTTCTCCTGTTGCATCAATAAATGTATACCCATCCTTTGCTGTCAATGTCACATATGCCTGATAAGTGGTTTTCCACTCAGCGTTGCCGGTTACTTCTGTATCATTCTTTTTCCATGCAAGGCCGGCTGTATTTGCTACACCTTCGGAAGATACTGTAATTTCTGTCTGCAATGGCTTTTCTGCAGTTGGTGTATCAATGCCTGGCACTGCTACCGTACCCACTTCATTCAAAATAGTAGTTACTTCTTTCGGTTCACTTGCATAATCGGTAGAGTTGTCTGCATTTACATGCTCTGCCAAGAGATAGATGTGGTAATCCGTACCCAAAGTTCCTGTCAAACTACTTGGAAGTGCAAAGGTTCCTGTTCCGGTGGAAGACTCTGCTACTGTACTATCTGTTCCTTCTGCATTCTTTATATCCTGCAATGCTCCGTAATACAGAATCTGTGCCTCCTGTGCATTTGCCGCTTTTTCTGCATCATAAGCTTTATCCGTAATCATAACAGAAATCTGATTGACTTTCTCGCTGTCTGTTGCTTCTTCCTTATCTGTATATGTATATGGCACGGTTATCGTTTCATTACTTGCTTTTGTTACGCTTCTTCCCTCTGTAAGTGCTACTGATTTTTCATCATCTTTCAATGTCAGCTTCCACTCCGTATTCGTTGTCGTACCAATCTCATTGCTCTCGCTTGTAAGAGCAGAAGATTTGCTCGTTCCACTCGCAGATGAGAAGAGGACAGATGACAGATTCAAATTCAAAGCGGGACTCACACCGGGGTATATGTTGTCGACATCGTCGTTGATGATGTTGCCGTCGTCGTAGACGTAGCCGGCGTGGTAAGCATAATTAATGAAGGCAGACCGAAGCCACCAATAGGCAGCAGAGCTGCCTGTCTTCTTGCGGTTTTCGGTGTCTTCATCTGCCATGCTATATCCGTATGCTCCGTTGGACACATCTTCTGCATCCAGCAAAAAGATTTGTTCTCCGGTTAGTGCCACATAATTTGCAAAAACGCTTTTCGTATAGCTTGCCACATTGACTCCCGTATCACTATCTGTTGTTAACGGATGGGTAACCACTGTACTTGCAGCGATGGCATTCTTTTCAGCAGTGGTAAACACTCCCTCTTTATTTAAAAAGCCATCTCCATTCAAACTGCTTTTTACATCACTTCCCGCCCAGTCATTCGCTTTTTCATATCCTTCATTGGCAGTACCATCTGCATCAAATGGCGTATCGTATAGAATACTGTCACAATCAAGGAGCATGGTTTCTGCTTTGTTCCCCTCTGTATCTTCTGCACTGTAATCCGTGGTACTTGCATCCAGCACACGATATTTTACCGGCTCTGCTTTTCCGTCACCGTTTGCGTCATAATTTCCATAATATACATAGCAGCCTTTCCATGGGTCGCTTGCGCTGTTTGGTACTGCCGGGTCAATGATACCCTGTGTGCCAAAGTTCATCTGCTTTGCTACCGGTGCTTCCCAGAGATGAACCTCTACCGGCGTACTGGCATAGTCTGTTTCCTTTTCTCCGTTTACATCCTCTGCCACAATATAGATATGATAATCCGTTCCGGCTTTCTTTCCGGATAAGGAATCCGGAAGGGTATAGGTTCCTGTTCCGGTTGTGGAAAAGTTATCTACATTTAATTTATCATAGGCAAGTACAGTTGCTCCATTGGTATTTCCTGCTGTGTATTTCTTATCCAGAATCAACACGGAAACCTGTGTGGCATTACCACTATTCGTTCCTTTGATACTATATGGAACGGTTACCGTATTGCCGCTCTTTGTCACACCACTTCCTGGTGCAATGGTCATGTCACTGTCTAACAGTGTCAGCTTATACTCTGCGCCTGTCTCCCCGGCAGTTCCGGAGATGACAGATGAGAAGAGGACAGATTGCAGATTGACATTAAAAGCGGGACTCACACCGGGGTTAGGGCTGTCGACATTGATGTTGTTGATCTCCGCGCCGCAGACGTAGCCGGCGCGGATATCAATATCATCATCATCGAAGGCAGACCGAAGCCACCAATAGGCAGCAGAGCTGCCTGTCTTCTTGCGGTTTTCGGTGTCTTCATCTGCCATGCTATATCCGTATGCTCCGTTGGACACATCTTCTGCATCCAGCAAAAAGATTTGTTCTCCGGTTAGTGCCACATAATTTGCAAAAACGCTTTTCGTATAGCTTGCCACATTGACTCCCGTATCACTATCTGTTGTTAACGGATGGGTAACCACTGTACTTGCAGCGATGGCATTCTTTTCAGCAGTGGTAAACACTCCCTCTTTATTTAAAAAGCCATCTCCATTCAAACTGCTTTTTACATCACTTCCCGCCCAGTCATTCGCTTTTTCATATCCTTCATTGGCAGTATAATCTGCATCAAACTTTTGATAGTACAGAATGCTGTCACAATCAAGGAGCATGGTTTCTGCTTTGTTCCCCTCTGTATCTTCTGCACTGTAATCCGTGGTACTTGCATCCAGTACACGATATTTTACAGGTTCTGCTGTTTTGTCACCGTCTGCATCATAATTTCCATAGTACACATAGCTTCCTGCCCAGGCATCGGAAGCACTTGCCGATGCAGTTGGGTCTTTAATCACGCCTGTACCAAGTCCTGCGATGGTTTTCGTGGTACTTGGGGTTGTCACTTCTTGTGATTCCACTGCCTGAGCCTGCAGGGTACCAATCCCCGGCATCAGTCCCACCACCATAGCGGCAGTTAAGAGTATT
>JBJEJE010000055.1:0-15714 GCA_051877755.1 Lachnospiraceae bacterium
AAAAGTGAATAAATCTTCAGGGCGGAGTGAAAGTCTCCACCGGCGGTGTTGGAACCAGTTTTCCTAAGCCCGCGAGCCGTAAGGCAGGAACCAGTGAGATTCTGGTGCCGACAGTATAGTCTGGATGGAAGAAGAGTGAATGGAATATGCGGCTGCCTATTCGATAATTGTTGTGTTTATGTCCTGAAGTATAGAGATGCTTCGGGATTTTTATTTTTAAATAAGTTCGTGTTATAGAGTTATGGAGGACAAACATGGATATAGAAATTATTTTGATTATCATTATGGCAGTGCTCTTGCTTTCCTGGACGATTTTTTGTGTTTGTTCTATCTTTTGGCGGAGTTCAAAAGAACTATCAAAGGCTGATTTTAAAGTACATGTGCAGTGCCAGACCTGTGGTGCGATATTTGATGTCACACCAAAGGAAGCAATGCGTATTACCATGACAAAAACCAGAAGTACTACAAAAGTTAAACGACAGGGGGCAGTGGTGGTCAGTTATCCTGAATATAGCAAATATGAGAAAAAATTCTATTGCCCGGATTGTGACAAAAAGACTTATGGGCATATTTATAATCTGCGGGAAATGCAAAAGAGCATGAGGACACCGATAACGAAAGAAGTTCTTAAAGGGTTCGCTAAGATGATAATCGGTGGATTAACAATTTTGATGCTGATGCAGATACCAATGTATTTTGTTAATCAGACAAAGCAGGAAAGAATTGAGCAAATGAAAGAACAGTAACAAATGACTACAAGGAGGACATAAATGGAACTGATGAAAGGACGTCCGGCGGATACCACCGGCAGATTGGAAAAAGAAATCAAAGTTTATGATTTATTAGACCGTCTTGGGATAGAATATGAAAGAACCGACCATGAGGAAGCAAATACCATGGAGGCATGCAATGAGATTGACAAGGTGTTAGATGTCATCATCTGCAAGAATCTGTTTCTGTGCAACCGCCAGGAAACACAGTTTTACCTGTTGATGATGCCTGGGGACAAGCCCTTTAAAACAAAGGATTTGTCAAAGCAGATTGGCAGTGCCAGGCTTTCCTTTGGCAAGGCAGAATACATGGAAGAATATTTAGATATCAAACCCGGTGCAGTGTCCATTATGGGATTAATGAATGATACGGAGCATCACATTCAGCTTTTGATGGATAAACCAGTGGCAGAGAGTGAATATTTAGGATGCCATCCATGTGTCAGTACATCCAGTCTGAAAATGAAGACAAAGGATATTCTGGATAAATTTCTTCCGGCAGTAGGACATGAGCCTGTGATTGTGGATTTGCCGGTGCCGGATGAAGAATAAGAAAGGAAGGACTTACATGTTTACAGGAATTGTAGAAGAGATTGGAACGGTAGTGTCGGTAAGCCAGGGAACAAAGGCTGCAAAACTTACATTACAGGGAAATCTGATTTTTGAAGATATGCATATTGGGGATTCCATTGCGGTAAATGGTGTCTGTCTGACGGTCACAGAAAAGACATCAAATACCTTTATAGTAGATGTAATGCCGGAAACCCTGCGGCGTTCCTCTCTGGGGAAATTAACCAAGGGAAGTAAGGTAAATATGGAGCGTGCCATGGCGGCAAATGGCCGGTTTGGCGGACATATTGTCAGCGGACATATCGACGGAACCGGGGAGATTGAAAGCTTTGTGAAAGAGGATAATGCAGTCTGGGTGACAATCAATGCATCATCGAAACTCTTAAAATATATTATTGAAAAAGGTTCCATTACCATAGACGGAATATCCTTAACGGTAGCCTATGTGGACAACCGGTGCTTTAAGGTTTCCCTGATTCCACATACCGCCGCCAATACCACCCTGCTTACAAAAAAAGCGGGAGATATTGTGAATCTGGAAAATGATATTGTGGGAAAATATATTGATAAGCTGTTACATTTTGAAGAAAAAACTCCGGTTGCAGAGGCAGAAGAAGATATAACAGCGGGAGGAATATCCATGGATTTCCTTGCAGAAAATGGATTTATATAAAATGCCATTTTCGATAATATGAAAAATACAGGGATAAGAGAATAATTCAAAGTGAATATTATGTCAACTATATAAACAAGGATATAGTACAAATTTATAGTAAAATATTATATATAATATTGTATAAATTATTATGCAAATATCTTATGTAAAGTAATTATGTGGATTTATTATGTAAAGATATTATGTGAAATGATTATGTAAAACTATTATGTAAAGTTGTTATGTGAATAGATGTGCATTTTGAAAATACAACAAACAATAGGAGGATTAAATAATGTCAGAATTTAACACAACAATGGAATTGGCTGAGGATTTAAAGGCTGGAAAATGTATCGTAATCTTGGATGATGAAAACAGAGAAAATGAGGGAGATGTTATCTGTGCGGCAGAGTTTGCCACCACAGAGAATGTAAACTTTATGGCAAGCTATGCGCGAGGTTTGATTTGTATGCCAATGGACGCAAGCTATACAGATAAATTAAATCTTCCGCAGATGTGTATCACCAATACGGACAACCACTGTACTGCATTTTCGGTTTCTGTTGACCATGTCAGCACCACAACCGGTATTTCTGCTTATGAAAGAGGAATTACCGCCAGAAAGTTTGTGGAGGAGGATGCAAAACCGGAGGATTTCAGAAGACCGGGACACATGTTTCCGTTAGAGGCAAGACCGGGCGGTGTGATAGAGCGTCAGGGACATACCGAGGCAACTGTAGACTTCATGAAGCTTGCAGGATTAAAACCGGTGGGACTGTGCTGTGAGATTATGCGGGAAGACGGTATGATGGCACGAAAGGACGATTTAATTGCCTTTGCAAAGAAGCATAATCTGAAAATCGGAACCATTGCAGATTTAATTCAGTACCGTAAAGAGCATGAAGTATTTGTGGAATGTGTGGCAAAAGCGAAGATGCCTACCCGCTATGGAGAGTTTACCATTTACGGATATGTAAATAAATTAAACGGGGAACATCATGTGGCACTGGTTAAGGGTGATATTACTGACGGTAAGCCGGTGCTTGGTCGTGTGCATTCCGAATGTCTGACCGGTGATGCCTTAGGTTCTGCCCGCTGTGACTGCGGACAGCAGTATGACGCCGCCATGAAAATGATTGCAAAAGAGGGCAGGGGTGTGTTACTGTATCTTCGCCAGGAAGGCCGTGGAATTGGACTGATTAACAAGATTCGTGCCTATGAATTACAGGATCATGGCAGGGATACCGTGGAGGCGAATTTGGAATTGGGATTTCCAGAGGATGCAAGAGATTACACCATAGGAACCCAGATTTTAGTGGACCTTGGAGTGAAGGAATTGCGGTTAATGACAAACAATCCCCTTAAGGTATATGGGTTAGAAGGTTATGGATTAAATATTGTAGAGAGAGTTCCAATCGTTATGGAACCGGGTAAGTATGATGAATTCTATCTTAGGACCAAGCAGGAGAAGATGGGGCATATTTTGAATTATAAATAATTGCACAAATCCCAATTTAAGGAGGTAACAAAATGGCAATTACAGTCAACATTTATTATACGGGAGAGCATGGAAACGCAAGAAAATTTGCACAGGAAATGGTTGAAAGTGGAGTTGTAGATGATATCCGCGCTGAAGAGGGAAATATCCGGTATGAATATTTTTACCCTATGGAGGATGAAGAGACGGTGCTTCTCATTGACAGCTGGGAAGATCAGCATGCCATTGATGTACATCATGCATCGCCAATGATGGAGAGCATTACAAGGCTTAGAGAAAAGTATGATCTGCATATGAAAGTGGAACGGTACATTTCGGATGAAGCCGGAATTCCGGATAAAGATGAGAAGTTTATCAAACAGTAAACATCATATACAATAAGTAAAATGAAACGATAATAATAAAGAATGCAATCAAAACAACGGACAAAAGCCATAAGGCATAACAAATAGAAAGATGAGGTAAGAAAATTATGAAAACATTAGAAGGAAAATTAGTAGCAAATGACATGAAGATCGGCATTGTTGCCGCAAGATTTAACGAGTTCATTGTTTCCAAGTTAATTGGCGGTGCCATGGACGGATTGACACGTCATGATGTACCGGAGGATAATATCACACTGGCATGGGTACCGGGGGCATTTGAGATTCCGGTGGCTGCAAAGAAAATGGCTGAGTCAGGAAACTATGATGCAGTAATCTGTTTGGGAACTGTTATCCGTGGTGCAACCAGCCACTATGATTATGTATGTAACGAAGTATCCAAGGGAATTGCACAGGTTTCTCTTGAAACAGGAGTTCCGGTTATGTTTGGTATTGTTACAACAGAGAACATTGAGCAGGCAATTGAGCGTGCAGGAACCAAGGCAGGCAACAAGGGTTACGACTGTGCTCTAGGTGCAATCGAGATGGTAAATCTGTTAAAACAGATGTAACCTATACTTGAAAGACAGGTAAAATCAGCCTGAGAAACAGGTATTGTATATAGCAGGATTTAATCAGACAGAGAAAGGAAGACAGTTATGTCAGCACTAATATTTTTTGATATTGATGGAACATTGATTACTTTAGATGATGAACACAAAATGCCGGAGAGTACAAAAAAGGCACTTCGCAGGGCAAAGGAGAATGGTCATAAAATCTTTATCAATACGGGACGGGTTAAGACTGCTATTGACAGGCATTTACTGGAATTTGGATTTGACGGTCTGGTGTGTGGCTGTGGCACTTACATTGAGCTGGAAGGAAAAGAGCTTTTACACCATACCCTGACAAAGGAGCAGTGTGTGGAGTATGCGGAAAGACTTCGGGAATACAGATTTCAGACCGTGTTTGAGGGAAAGGATCGTCTGTTTATAGAAGGGGATCATGGACCGGGCAGTTTTATGGAATATATCTACAGCTATTTTTCAAAGAATTCAGAGTATCCCATTGAGGAGGCAACGCATCCGGATTTGATTTTTGATAAGTTTACCACGGCGGGAGTGCCGGAGAGTAATGGAGAGGCATTTCAGAAGACCTTTTCAAAAGACTTTCATCTGATTCCTCACGGAGATTTTGTGATTGAGGCAGTACCGCTGGGATTCAGCAAGGCAACTGGAATCCGGTTTCTGATGGATTATCTTGGAGCTGGACTTTCGGACTGTTATGCATTTGGGGATTCCATTAATGACATGGAAATGTTACAATATGTTCCACATTCTGTCGGTATGGGAAATGCAGTGGATGAAGTGTTCAAGGTGGCGGAGTACCGGACAACAGACATTTTGGAGGATGGTATTGAAAATGCACTTCGGCATTATGGATTAATATAAGTTCTTGTATATTTGCAATGCATATAAAGAGTAGAAGTTTTATAAGTAAAGTACAGTAAGAGAGGATAGATTATGTTTCGATTAGAAGACCGGCAACTGCATATTTTGATAGGCTTGCTGTGTGTGGCAAGCGTGGGTTTGCTGTGCTTTTTTGGAATGGAAAGACTTCCGAATCATCAGGAACAGGGAATGTTAAATGGGCTTTCGGATTTTTCGGAGGGCTGGATTGCCTCTTATAAAACGACAGACGGGGAAAAACTGAAACAATACCGGAGTACAGAGCAAACAGGCAGTGATCGTTCCTATACAGACGAAGACTATATGATTACGGAGATTGTCAATTTGCCGGTGGAAGTTTCTGTGTCTGTGGGGGAAAAGGTAACCCTGACACATAAGGTTCCGGATATGGGATTGGAAACGGTTTATCTTACCTTAAAAACAGATCAGCAGGCAGTTTCTGTGTATGTGGGACAGGAACTGATTTATGAGAGCAGGAAGTCAGAAGAGTCCCTTCCGGTTTATCATGTAATACCAATTGACCCAAAGTACCGGGATGCGGTTTTTACCATTGAACTAACGGGGACAGGTAAAGATAAAATGAAAGTAAATGCAATCCAGACCGGAACTTATACCGGGGTTTTGGTGCAGGCTTTTATGGAAAATGGTACTTATTTTGTTGCCGGAATAATTCTTCTTTGTATCAGTATTTGTTTGGTGGTTGTCTGGCTGCTTGTCAAGAATACGGAAAGATGGAAAAAACTGTTGCTATACTGTAATTTAGAGGGAATGGCATTAGGCAGTTTGTTTCTATTGGAAAGCCGCCTTGTACGGGTGCTGGCTGGCTGGGATTACGGCATTTATTTTCTGCAGTCCTGTTTGATTATCATTGCGGCAGTTTTGCATTTGACAGTAATCCGGAGTTTTGTATATAAGAAAAAGGTGTTATTTTTAGTTGATATGGGAATTCTATTTTATGGAATTTTTTATATCAGCGTTATGGTTTTGCAGGGATTTTCCCTTATAAGATTTGATGACATCTACAGGGCGGGAATGCTTTTGTTTGTGTTAGGAGTTTTATTATATACCATTGCATTGGGTGTGGCAATTTACGATTATGGACGCAAAGAGGGAAAACAGGTATTTTTTGCCAATGTTGTATTATTGTTATGCCTGTTAGCACAGGTTATCATGTGGATTTCCGGCAGGAGAGAAAGTTCAGGGAACATATATGTCATAGCCGGTGTCATTATTTATATGGTTATTGTGTGGATATGTGGTATGCGGCAGGCGTTCCGTGTAGAGAATAATCATGGGGAAACTGTATATGATGAGGAGAAGATGAGAGAGCAGATCATAGAACAGTTTAATCCCAACCTTTTGTTTGCTTCTTTCCAGACATTGCAGAATTTAATAAAAAATGGTTCCGATAACAGTGTAAAAATGATATACTATATCTCTGTATATGTAAGGGATAATTTGAGGGCAATGAGTCAACGTGGTGAGATCATTTCCTTTGAGGAGGAGTTAGAGCATATCATTGCCTATCTTCAGCTTCAGAAAACCAGGAATCATAATCTGGAATTTGCGATGGAATGTAAAGTGAAGAATTTTCAGGTTCCAAGACACAGCATTGAGCCGCTGGTGGAAAATGCAGTGAAGTATGGCATTGCAGGAAAGGAAAACAGGGGTAATGTTGTGATACGGACATATCAGAGAGAAGAGGGATATGCCATTCAGGTGATTGATGACGGTATCGGTTTTGATAAACGTATATTGAAGAGGCAGAGCCAGACAGCAATCCTGAATCTGTTCGCCATGCTGGAAAAAACCTGTAAGGCAAAAACAGAACTGATTACAAAAGAAGGAAAAGGAACCGTTATTACGATTATTTTGCCAATGTTAGAAAATGATTTGATGGCAAAAGACCTGCTGGAAAATGAGTGATTTATGGAGGACAAGATGGAAAATATGAATTCGGAAGGAAATACACAGCAAAAGACAGAATCCATGAGTATTGCGGATCGTTTTATTACGGCAATGTTTTTGCCAAAAGAGTATGGCAGATTGATGAAACTTACCATGGGAAAGATAGTGAGCTATCTGTTTTTACTGATTCTGCTGGTTTCTGTGATTCAGTATGGGATTCCGACATTAGGTGCTATTGCAGGAATGGGAGGAATCCGGAACATTATTTTGAATGAAATTCCTGATTTTTCTCTAAAGGATGGTAAATTTTCTTTTGGAGAAAAGATTGAGCAGCAGGATGATGATATGGGAGTCTACATCTTAGTGGATACCAGTAAGAAGAAGTTTACAAAAGAGGATGTACCGGAGGAGATGGCAGAAGCTGTCTTGGTCAGCCAGAGTAATATTCTTCTCTATAACAATGTATCCGGAATTGGTGGAATTTTGCAGGAAGATACTTTTGACAACTATAAGGCATTGACTCTGTCAAATGAGATACTTGCAGATGGAGCTTTCTGGATTTATGTGATACTCGGCGTAATCTTTGTGGGGATTTATTTTTTTATGTTTGCAAAATATCTGTTTGCGGCATTGTTTTATGCAGCAATCATGTATCTGCTGGCAAAGACCATGATGATGGATCTGACTTTTGGAAAGGTATATCTGATTGCATTGTTTGCCCAATCGCTGGGAGGCATCGTACAGGCGGTAACGTATTGTATTGGTTCACCGGTTCTGATGCTGACAGGCAGTGCGTTTAATATGCTGGTTACCGTTATATTAATGAATAAAGCATTGATTACAATGAAAATGGAAAGTGAAGCCTTATAAAGAACTTATAAGGCTTGCAGCTTCCCTTTCCTCCATGGAACTTAAGGTAGAGTTATGGAAGGTGGTTTCATTTGTAACCTCTCTTCCAAACCATGCAGGTGGATGATAGGAAAGTGCTGTTTCTTCATCCGGAAATTCGACTTCGGCGAGATAGAGCCCTTCAAACAGACCATGGAAGATGTCAAATTCAATGGTGAGTCCTTCCTTTTCCGGTATTTTATAGCGGGTTTTCGTAATAATATTACCTTCTGTTTTGGTCAGCAGTTTGTCATAGGCATCCTTTTCTAATGGGAATTCTACCTCTTCCCGTTTCATAAGCCCCTGTCCCTTGTAGGTAAGAATATAGGTATCATTTTTTTTGCGGATTCGGAGTACCGGGTTTGTGATGATATATGCCTGTTCTAATTCATTGTGTGGATAGGTTTCTAGATTTTCCGGTATCTGTTCTTTGTTTATCAAAAATTTTCTTTCAATTTCCATATGGACTCCTTTCTTGGAAAATTGGATAAAATACATTAATTATGATATGCATCACCTTAGCACATTTTGCTTTCGTTGACAAATAATTTGTAATAAACTAAAATATTATTAATACTTTTGGCTGGAAAACGGAATAAAAAAGCGTGAGAAGGAGGATGCATGGATGAAAAAAGTATATTTATTTTTAGCTACCGGATTTGAAGAGGTGGAAGCATTAACTGTAGTTGATATTTTAAGAAGAGGTGGCGTAGATTGTAAGACGGTATCCATTACAGGAGACTATGATGTCACCAGTTCCCATATGGTTACCATAAGAGCAGATTTACTCTTTGATGAGACTGATTTATCAGACGGAGAGATGCTGGTTATGCCGGGAGGAATTCCGGGGACACCGAATCTGAAAGCTCATGCAGGTCTGGATAAGCTGATCCGGCAGTATAATGAAGCGGGAAAATATCTGGCGGCTGTCTGTGCGGCACCAACGATTTACGGAGAAAAGGGGCTTTTAGAAGGGAAAAATGCTACCTGCTATCCGGGAATGGAAGATGGTTTGGTTGGAGCCAATAAACTTACTGACAGTGTGGTCTGTGACGGGCAGTTCATAACCAGCAGAGGTATGGGGACCTGTATTGATTTCGGCCTTACTCTGCTTGCTGCATTGACAGACAGCAAAAACGCAGATGAGATTGGAAGAAAGATTGTATATCGGATATGAGAGGATATGATATATGTACCAGATGAAGATATCTGTACGTGGTTTGGTGGAATTTATTTTCCGGAGTGGAGATATTGCCAGCGGTGACGGAGCCTTTTCCAAAGATGCAATGCAGGAGGGAAGCAGAATTCACCGTAAAATTCAGGGGAAAATGGGACTTAACTACGAGGCAGAGGTACCCTTAAAAATAGATATTGTAAAACCGGATTTTGTACTTACCATTGAAGGCAGGGCAGACGGAATCTTAACAGAGGAAAGTGGTGTTACAATCGATGAGATTAAGGGAGTCTACAAAAAGCTGGAACATATGGAATGTCCTGTTTTTGTGCATCAGGCACAGGCAATGTGCTATGCCTATATGTATGCATTGGAGCGTGAACTTAAGGAAGTAACGGTGCAGTTAACGTACTGTAATCTGGACACGGAAGATATTAAACGATTTCGTGACACGTTTTCCTTTGAGCATCTAAAGGAATGGTTTCATACACTTACGGAGGAATACTGTAAATGGGCGCAGTTTGAGGTAGATAACCGAACTCTTAGAAATGCTTCCATAGAGGATCTGGAATTCCCCTACCCCTATAGAGAGGGACAGCGGGATATGGCAGGCACCGTATATCTTTCCATCAAGCGGCGGCAGAACCTGTTTGTACAGGCACCTACGGGGATAGGAAAGACTATGGCTGCCATTTTCCCGGCGGTAAAGGCAATGGGGGACGGATACGGAGAAAAATTATTTTACCTGACAGCAAAGACCATTGCCAGAGGAGTTGCATTGGATGCTCTGGAAATATTAAGGGAAAATGGGCTGCATTTTCGGAGTGTGCTGATCACGGCAAAGGAAAAGATTTGTCCGCTGGAGGAAATGAACTGCGAACCGGAGCACTGCCCTTATGCCAAAGGGCATTATGACCGGATCAATGCGGCAATTTATGACTGTATTACCAATGAGGTTAATGTTACCAGAGAAGTACTTTTGGAATATGCCAACAAGCACATGGTATGTCCTTTTGAGATGGGTTTGGATGTCAGCCTGTTTGTGGACGGAATCATCTGCGATTATAATTATGTATTTGATCCGAGGGTAAAACTCCGCCGGTATTTTGGAGAAGGAGCAAAGGGGGACTTTCTGTTTCTGGTGGATGAGGCACATAATCTGGTGGACAGAGCTTCTGCCATGTATAGTGCTGCTATTTATAAAGAAGATTTCTTGAAAATGAGGAAGCTTCTGCTTCCTTATCATGCCAAGATTGGAAAACTTCTTACAGGTTGTAACCGGGAAATGCTGGCATTCAAGAAGGAGTGTGACAATGAAAAAGGTTACGTCATGATTCATGATATGGATTCCCTGTATCTGAAACTTCTGCGGCTTCATGCCCAGCTGGAATCCTTTATGGAGGAAAGTAAAGAAATTGCTGCGTTAAAACCCCATAAAGATGAGATACTGGACTTTTATTTTCAGATTAACCAGTTTTTAAATATTTTTGAACTGGTGGATGAAAGTTATGAAATCTATGCAGAACAGGTAAGTGACACGTCCTTCATGTTAAAACTTTATTGTATTCATCCGGCAAAGAATCTTTCCGATTGCATCGAAAAGGGAAATGCCACGGTTTTTTTCTCTGCAACTATGCTGCCGGTTACTTATTACAAAGAGCTTCTGCATGACAGTGAAGAGGACTACGCGATTTATATTCCGTCGCCATTCCCAAGGCAAAACCGCGGACTGTTTGCCGGGATTGATGTCAGCAGCCGTTATAAGTTGAGAGGTCCTGCACAATATGAGAAAATGGCTCAGTATTTAGATATTTTGGTGCATGGAAAAAAGGGAAATTATATGGCATTTTTCCCTTCTTATAAAATGTTAAATGATGTTTATGATATCGCCATGAAAAAAGGGATGTTGTCAGACATTGAGGTGATTAAACAGAGTGCTCATTTATCAGAGGAAGAAAGAGAGGCATTCCTGGGGCGTTTTCAAAATGAGGATACTCCGGTGCTTGGATTCTGTATTCTTGGAGGTATTTTTTCCGAAGGAATCGATTTGGCAGGAGAAAGTCTGATTGGGGTGGCTGTGATTGGAACGGGACTTCCCATGGTGTGCAATGAACGGGAAATCCAGCAGCAGTATTTTGCTGATCGGGAGGATAAGGGGTTTGAATATGCGTACCTTTATCCGGGAATGAACAAAGTGCAGCAGGCAGCAGGACGTGTAATCCGTACCATGGAGGACAGAGGAGTTATTCTGCTTTTAGATGAGCGTTTTGTGACCAGACAGGTTGTGGATACCTTTCCGGCGGAATGGGAGGATTATGAGGTTGTGAATCTGCAGAATGTAGAGGAAAAGATTGAAGATTTCTGGGACGGATTTACTAAAAATTAACAAAAAATTAAGACTTTACAGTTTGCAACCGATAAGAAAAAGAGGTATACTTATACCGATTGTGATACTGTTTATGAGGAGAACCAATGAAAAGATTATTTGTAAGTGATTTAGATGGAACATTATTGAATAGTAACGCCGAAATCAGTGATGAGACAGCAGATATTATTAACCGGGAGATTGCAAACGGATTAGAATTTACAATCTCCACTGCCCGTACCCCGACTACAGCATTAAAGATTGTGGATAAGCTGGATCTGAAACTGCCTGTCATGATGATGAATGGTGTGCTGGTCTATGACATGAAGCAGAAGCATTATATCAGGAAAGCAGTGATGGATGAGACGGTTGTTATGGTGCTGTTAGGACTGATTAAATTAAAAGGACTTAGCTGTTTTTTATATGCTTTGTCAGATGATCAGTTTTTAGCATATTATGATAGTGTGGAATCTACTTCTTTAAATTATTTCCGCAATGAACGCATTATGAAATATGACAAGAAGTTTACAGAGGTAGAAGATTTAAGTCTGGTGGCGGGAAATGATATCATTTATTGTATGCTCCGGGAATCGAAAGAGAAGCTGGAGGGGCTTTGCCGGGAATTATCTGTGGTAAAAGGGGTAAAGACAGAATTTTATCCCGATATATACAGTGATGATTATTATATGTTAGAGATTTACAGTGACCAGGCGTCCAAGAAGGAGGCTCTGACGTACCTTCGAAATGCCGGAGGCTATGACAGTGTGGTAAGCTTTGGGGACAATCTGAATGATAAGGCATTGTTGGAGGCAAGCGATTATTTTTATGCGGTGTCCAATGCTCATCCGGAAATTCAGAATATGGCACATTCCGTTATTCCGTCTAATGATGAAGACGGTGTTGCCCGGTTTATTGAACAGATGATGAAACAAACCGGAGAAATGGAGTAGTTATGGAAAATGTAACAGTGAAGGATATTGAGGAGATGACAGGCGGCGTTTTACTGTGTGGTGACGCGAATACTGTTGTTGCGGATATCTGTATCAATTCTAAGGAAATAAATGAAGGAGATTTGTTTGTACCGATTATTGGAGAGAGGGTGGATGCACACCGTTTTATAGAATCGGCATTGGAGAAAGGAGCAGCAACCCTTACTTCCCAGCACAACGGTGTAGTCATCTCTGAAAAACCATATATCCGAGTGGATAATACAGTGGATGCTCTGCAGCGGATTGGTTCGGCAATCCGTGAGCGTCTGATTGACCTGCCGGTTGTGGCAGTCACAGGAAGTGTTGGTAAGACGACTACCAGAGAGATGATCACGTTGGCACTTTCCTCTGCAAAGAAGACCTTTCATACGGAGAAAAATCTGAATTCCCAGATAGGGGTGCCAATTACGTTATCCAGAATGAGCAGGGAAGATGAGATTGCAGTATTAGAACTTGGAATCAGCGAAGAAGGGCAGATGGATATTTTGTCTGAGATGGTCAAGCCGGATATGGCAGTAGTAACTACTATTGGTGTGGCACATATAGAATTTATGAAGACACAGGAAAATATCCGAAAACAAAAGCTTTCCATTGTTCATTATATGAAAGAAGGTGGAACCCTGTTTTTAAATGGGGATGATGCTTTGTTACGGGAGGCAAAGGAAAAGGAACAGCTCACCTGCAGGACTTTGTTTTATGGAACGGAGGACTGGTGTGACTATTATGCCAAAGACATTGTATATCATGATTCCTATACGACCTTTACCTGTGTGCATGGTACGGAGGAAGCAAAGGTGGTGTTGAATACATTGGGAAAACACAATGTGGGAAACTGTGTTGTGGCACTTGCCGTTGCAAATGAGAATGGAATTCCAATGAAAGTGGCTGCAGAAGGCTTTGCAGAATTTGAAGGACAGAGGCAGAGGATTATTCATTTGGAGAACAAATTTACAATTATTGATGATACCTATAATGCCAGTCCGGATTCCATGAAGGCAAGCATCAATGTGCTTTGTGATATGCCTTGCGAAGGAAAGCGCGTCGCTGTCCTTGGAGATATGTTTGAATTAGGTGAAAATGAAATTGAGTACCACAAAGAAATCGGGCGTTTTCTTTTAGATAAAGCTTTAGATGAGGTAGTGGTATTAGGGGAACTTTCGCAGTATATTAAACAGGTCATTGAGGAAAGTGAAAGTTCGATTAAGGTATATACTTTTTCTGACAGGGAAGAGGCAGCAATTTATCTGATTGCCACATTAAGACCGGAAGATGTAGTTTTGCTGAAAGCATCAAATGGGATGAATTTAAAAGAGGTTGTAAACATACTGTTGTCCTGATGCCAAATGAAAAAAATTTTCAATAATTTGCAATTTATTCTTGACATGGAAAATGAGCAATGATATTATGATAACAGTAATTGTTACTGATTTTATTGAGATTGATTTTCAGGAAAAAACTTTTCAGGAAGATTGATCTCATAATGATAAAGAAGATTACTATTATATTACAAAGAAAAGGAGATACGATTATGAAGTTTGTATGTAATGTTTGTGGCTATGTATATGAAGGTGACCAGGCTCCAGCTGAATGTCCAGTTTGTCATGCACCAGCTGAGAAGTTTAAACAGATGGATGGCGAGCTTACATGGGCAGCAGAGCATGTAGTTGGTGTTGCTAAGGGTGTTAGCGAAGATATTCTTAATGATTTGAGATCTAATTTTGAGGGTGAATGTTGTGAGGTTGGTATGTATCTTGCTATGGCAAGAGTAGCTCACAGAGAAGGATATCCAGAGATTGGTCTTTACTATGAGAAGGCTGCTTATGAAGAGGCTGAACATGCAGCTAAGTTTGCTGAACTTTTAGGTGAAGTTGTTACAGATTCTACCAAGAAGAACCTTGAACTGAGAGTAGATGCTGAGAATGGTGCAACTGCTGGTAAGGCTGATCTTGCTAAGCGTGCAAAAGAAGCAAACCTGGATGCAATCCATGATACTGTTCATGAGATGGCTCGTGATGAGGCAAGACATGGTAAAGCTTTTGCTGGATTATTAAAGAGATATTTTGGTTAATTACAGATTGCGTGCCGGCTTATGATAAGTCGGCACATTCAGTATTCATTTTGATAATATTGCTCTATAGAGAATGTAGATAAACTTTTCTTCCCCTCCCCCTCATAAGTTTGTTTGCAGGAAATATAGGGCAATATTTTTTGTGCATTTTGTCATGAAAGTTCCGTTTTTTAAGGAAATGGTTGTAAATACTAGAGAAAATGTTCTAAAAAGTTGCAAAGTTCCATTTTTTGGGGTAGTATGAGGATTGTAATTAAGTAACTTGAGGATTTTTACATACATATTTATTGAAAATGGAGGAAATGTAACATGGCAACAACAAAGAAGACAACTGCAGATCAGGTAAAGGCAGCTATGGCTAAAGTAGAAGCAGCTAAGGCAGCAGAAGCAGCTAAGGCAGATGCAAAGGCAGCAGAGAAGAAGACAGCAACAGCAGCAAAGACAACAACAAAGGCAGCAGCAGAGAAGAAGACAACAGCAGCAAAGACAACAACAAAGGCAGCAGCAGAGAAGAAGACAACAGCAGCAAAGACAACAGCAAAGGCTGCAGCAGAAAAGAAGACAACAGCAGCAAAGACAACAACAAAGGCTGCAACAGAGAAGAAGACAACAGCAACAAAGGCAGCAGAGAAGAAGACAACAACAGCAAAGAAGGCACCTGCTAAAAAAGCACCTGCAAAGAAGGCAGCAGCTAAGTTAGATCAGACTGTATTTGTTCAGTGCTGTGGTTATGAAATAACAACAGCAGATATTACAGCAAAAGTTGTAGATGCTATTGGTAAGAAATCTGTAAAAGAGCTTAATATTTATGTTAAGCCAGAGGAAGGCATGGTTTATTACACTGCTGATGGCGAGCAGGGAAGCGTGGCTTTATAAGAGATATTTTTTACATAAGTGAAGATATGGCATCGGAAGAGATTCGTATTTCTTTCGATGCCTTTCTTTTATAGATTTCCTGACTAGTATTTGTTTCAATGTAAGGTATGTGATATAATGAG